>CALJLX010000025.1 GCA_937982495.1 uncultured Desulfuromonas sp. | reverse complement strand
ACCTTGCCAAGGTTGAAGTCGCGAGTTCGAATCTCGTTTCCCGCTCCAAAAAAATAACGAAGGCCCGGTCAGATGACCGGGCCTTTTTTTCTTTATTTTCGGATATTTGCAATTCCCTCCCAAGTTCTTGAAGCCCCCGGCCTCCTCGCGCCTTTCCTGCGTCAACCCCGGTCGAAACTTTCTGTGCCCAGATTGTGCCCAAATCGTGCCTTGTGACGCATCGCCGGGTCCAAGTTGAAAAAATCAGTGGTTTCGAAAAATACCCTGTAATGCTAGTCTGTTCTTCCTTTATAGAAGAAGGAGCTTCCTGTTTTGGCCATCAAGAAGTCCGAACTCTATTCCCCTCTTTGGGCGAGCTGCGACGAGCTGCGCTGACTCTGGAACGGTTACGGGAACCGCACGGCTCGGTGCCGCACAACCCCCTGCTGGCCGAACCGCTCTACCTGACGAAGTACATCGAACAGATGGGTACCGGCACCCGCGACATCATCCGCCGTTGCCGCGATGCCGGCCTGCCCGAGCCGGAATTCCGTGTGACCGAGGGTTTCACGCTGACGATCCGGCGCACCCAAAAGACGGCCGCCGCCAATTATCCCGAAGAAACTTCGGTGAAAACTTCGGTGAAAACGCCCGAAAGAATTCTTCGGTTGCTGGAAGCCCATCCGACGATGACCCTGGCCGAGGTTGCCGCCGAAATCGGAAAATCGGTGCGGACCGTCGAATTGGCCAGTTCCAGGCTGGTTAAAGAGGGGCGCTTGAAATACGTCGGTCCGCAAAAGGGAGGTCATTGGGACGTGCTGAAATGAGCACGGCCAACCGCGAAAGTTGCCTGTTGCCGATCATGATACCGTCCGGCACAGCCGGCAGATCTGTCCGGCAAGGATGTCGGAACCGTCAACGAGCACATCAGGAACATTATCAACCGCACCGTAGAAAGGAGCCGCATCATGCCTTACGTCAACATCAGGATCACCCGGGAGGGCGCCACCCCCGAGCAGAAAGCCCGGTTAATCGCGGGAGCGACCCAGCTGCTGGTCGACGTCCTCGGCAAAAACCCGGCGACGACCGTCGTCGTCATCGACGAGGTCGACACGGACAACTGGGGCGTCGGCGGCGAGACCATCACGGTTCGGCGGAAGGCCGGGAAGTAGGCTTTCGGGCGTCTTTTCCCGTGCCGCCACGGATCAAGCGCAACATAGAAAATGGCCACGCTAGCCAATGATGCCGTGACCCCACAGCTGCTGATGGACTGATGAACCAAGTTCGAATCTCGTTTCCCGTTCCAAAAAACAACGAAGGCCCGGTCGATTGACCGGGCCTTCGTTGTTTTGAGGCTCTTAAAGCTTCCCCCTTCTTCGCTCAGGCCGCTGCGCTCATCTGCCCGTGCTTAAGAATCCTCACCTTCAAGCTGGAGGTCGGCCATGGCTTTGTACATTTTGAAACGCTTTGCCGTTTCCTTGTTCGCTTTTGCCATCAACATCTCGGCGGCATCGGGGTTGATGCTCTTTAGCACAGTAAAACGATTCTGCTTGGCGGCATAATCCTCGAAGCGGATGGTCGGCTCCTTGCTGTCGAGTTGGAGGGGGTTCATCCCTTTACGGGCCAGGTCGGGATTGTAGCGGTAGAGCGGCCAGTGCCCCGAATTGACGGCATCCTTGCAGCCTTCGATGGCGCTGTCCATCTTGATACCGTGTGCAATACAGTGGCTGTAGGCGATAATCAGTGATGGTCCGTCGTAGGCTTCGGCCTCGATAATGGCCTTGACCGCCTGTGCCGGGTTCGCCAGGGAGATCTGAGCGACATAGATGTTGCCATAGGTCATGGCGATCATCCCCAGATCCTTTTTGGGCATCGGTTTTCCGCCGGCGGCGAACTGGGCGACGGCGCCGAGCGGAGTCGCCTTGGAGGCCTGGCCGCCGGTGTTGGAGTAGACCTCGGTGTCCATGACGAAAAGGTTGATGTTCTCGCCGGAGGCGAGAACATGGTCGAGACCACCGTAGCCTATGTCATAAGCCCAGCCATCGCCGCCAATGGACCAGACCGATTTTTTAACCAGATAATCTGCTACGGAGACGAGTTGTTTGGCGCCAGGATCGGCACAGCCGGTCAGTATCTTCTTGAGTTTGGCAACCCCTTCGCGCTGAGCCTCGATCGCCTCCTGGGTGCTCTGATCCGCGCCGAGAAGGGCGTCGAAGAGCCCAGGATCCGTGCCGCAGGCGCTGCAGCCACAATTTTTTATACGCTCAAGCAGTTCTCGGGCGTACTCGCTGAACTTATCCACCGTCAGGCGCATGCCAAAACCGAACTCGGCGTTATCCTCAAACAGGCTGTTGCTCCAGGTGGGACCACGGCCGTCGGACCGGGGGCTCCAGGGGGTGGTGGGCAGATTGCCGCCGTAGATGGAGGAACATCCGGTAGCATTGGCGATGTACATGCGATCTCCGAAGAGCTGGGAAATCAGCTTGAGGAAGGGCGTCTCGCCGCAGCCGGCACAGGCGCCGGAGAACTCAAACATGGGATAGAGCAGCTGGCTGCCCTTGAGGCTCGCGCGATTGATCAGCGCGCTGTCGGTCTCGGGCAGGCCGAGGAAGAAATCCCAGTTCTTGGCTTCCGCCTCGCGCAGAGGAAACTGTTCGGCCATGTTGATAGCCCTATGATTTGCTTCTTCCCTGCTCTTTGCGGGGCAATTGTAGACGCAGGCAGCACAGCCGGTACAGTCCTCGGGCGCGATCTGAAGCACGAACTTCTTGCCGTCCATGTCCTTGCCCTTGGCGTCGACGCTCTTGAAGGTCGCCGGAGCGCCCTTGAGGGCTCCTTCTTCCACGATCTTCATCCGGATGGTGGCGTGAGGGCAGACAAAGGAACAGATACCGCACTGGATGCAGAGTTCTTTGTCCCATACGGGAATGTTGATGGCGATATTGCGTTTTTCATACTTGGCGGTTCCCGTGGGGAAGGTGCCGTCACAGGGCATGGCGGATACGGGCAGGGTGTCGCCCAGGCCGGCGGTGATGGTTCCCACTGTCTTGCCGATGAACTCGGGCAGATTCCCGCTGAGACCGATCTTCATGGTCAGGGCGCTGTCGGCGCGCTCGGGCACCGCGACTTCGTAGACGTGCTCAAGCGCCTGATCGACGGCCTGCTTGTTCATCTCAAGGACCTTTTGTCCCGCCTTGGCGTAAGACTTGTCAATGGCGTCCTTGATCTCGCGAAGGGCCTGATCCAAGGGGATGATGTCCGAGATTTTGAAGAAGGCGGTCTGCATGATGACATTGATCCGCGGTCCCAGGCCGATTTTCTCGCCAAGATGCACACCGTCGATGACGAAGAATTTGAGCTTCTTGGCGATAATCTGCTTCTGGACCTCGACGGGCAGCTGCGCCCAGACCTCGTCCTTGCCGTAGGGGCTGTTGAGCAGGAAGGTGGCTCCTTCCTTGGCGTTTTTGAGCATGTCATACTTTTCAAGAAAGCTGAACATGTGGCAGGCCACGAAATCGGCGCTGTTGATCAGGTACGGAGATGCGATCCTCTCCTTGCCGAAGCGCAGATGCGAAATGGTGACGGTGCCGGCCTTCTTGGAATCGTACACGAAGTAGGCCTGAACGTTGTTGTCGGTCGTCTCCCCGATGATCTTGATGGAGTTTTTGTTGGCGCCGACGGTTCCATCGGAACCCAGGCCGAAGAACATGGCACCGTAGACGTTGCTGGGCACCTTGAAACCGGGGTCGTATTTGAGGCTCGTGCCGGTGACGTCATCCTCGATCCCCACGACGAACTTGTTACGGGGGCTGTCCTGGCTGAGGTTGTCGAAAACAGCCTTGGCCATGGCGGGAGTGAACTCCTTGGAACCCAGGCCGTAGCGGCCGCCCACGATGGTGGGGGTGGTGGCGAGGCTGACGGCCTTCTGCTCCAGGGCTTCGCCCACCGCCGTGCGGACCGACTGATAGAGAGGCTCGCCGATGGAGCCGGGCTCCTTGGTACGATCGAGGACGGCGATCTTCCTGACCGAGGCGGGAAGCGCTTTGGCGAAGGCTTCGGTCGGGAAAGGGAGGAAGAGACGGAGCTTGAGCAGACCAACCTTCTCGCCCTGGGATACCAGATAGTTGACGAGCTCTTCCACCGTGTCGGCGGCGGAACCCATGACCACCAGGACTCGCTCGGCATCGGGAGCACCCACATACTCGACCAGCTTGTACCGGCGACCGGTCCGGCCCGCGAACTTGTCCATCTCCGCCTGCAGAATGGCGGGAACGGCTTCGTAAAACCTGTTGACCGTCTCGCGCCCCTGGAAGTAGACATCGGGATTCTGGGCCGTTCCCCGGAGCTTGGGCGCATCCGGGGTCAGGGCGCGACGGCGATGCTCAATAACCAGATCCTCATCGATCATGAAACGCATGTCGTCCTGACTGAGCTCTGCGACCTTCTGCACCTCGTGGGAAGTGCGAAAGCCGTCGAAGTAGTGCAGGAAGGGGACGCGGGAACGCAGGGTCGCCGCCTGAGCGATCAGGGCAAAGTCCATGACCTCCTGGACATTGTTGGAACAAAACATGGCCCAGCCGGTCTGACGGCAGGACATGACGTCGGAGTGGTCCCCGAAGATGGAGAGGCCTTGAGCCGCGACGGCGCGAGCGGAAACATGGAAGACGGTCGGAGTGAGCTCCCCGGCGATCTTGTACATGTTCGGAATCATCAGCAACAGCCCCTGGGATGCGGTAAAGGTGGTGGTCAGCGCACCGGCCTGCAGGGCGCCGTGAACGGCACCGGCCGCTCCCCCCTCGGACTGCATCTCGACCACCTTGGGGATGGTTCCCCAGATGTTCTTCTCTCCGGCGGCACTTTTGGCGTCCGAGATCTCGCCCATGCCGGACGAGGGGGTGATGGGGTAGATGGCGATCACTTCGTTGGTCGCGTGGGCGACATGGGCGGCAGCCGAACAGCCATCAAAACATGCGGTTTTCCCGTTCATGATCATTCTCCTGAAATGCAAAATAGAGGGTGGAAAGTGACAGCCTTTGCGTAGTCGGATTTGTGGTCAGCCGCTGAATCAGGCTAAGGTTTCGAAAATTCCATTTACCGGAGAAACCCCGGAAAGGGTTCCGGTTTGAAGGTCGAAGTACCAACCGTGAAGGGCCAGTCGGCCATCTTCGACACGCTCCTTGATCCAAGGGAAGGTCATCAGATTTTCAAGAGAGAGCAGAATCGCCGCCCGCTCACAGGCGTGAACTTGCACCTCGGCAGGTTTGTCGGAAAACTCCTGCAACACTCTTTCTTTTGCCTTTTGAGCGATTCCGACCCAGTTGGCGATGAACGAGTGTTCCCCGCATTCATGGACACCGTTCATAAGTCCCCTGATGCCGCCGCACTGGGAGTGGCCCATGACGATGATATGCTCGACCTCAAGGTGGCAAACCGCATATTCGAGGGCGGCGCTGACGCCGTGGCGGCCGGAATCCGGTTCGCAAGGCGGAACCAGGTTGGCGACATTGCGCACGACAAACAGGTCGCCGGGCGCGCAATCAGAGAGAATTGCCGGGTCGACGCGCGAATCGCTGCAACCGATCAGTATCGCCTTGGGGCTTTGTCCCTTGCGCAGGTTGTCGTACAGGGTCTTGTCCGAGCCGAGCCAGTTCTCCTGAAAGCGTTTGAATCCGGCGATAAAGCCTGCAATATCCTGCATTGCTCAGTCTCCTTAAGAGGTTTGTCTCCTTTGACCTTGTCTGACCGTCCCGACTTCCAGTGCGACCTTTTCGTTTGGAGCCCAGGACGCGTCAGGAGGTCTTCTGCAGGCTGGCCAGCGCTTCGTCCGCGGTTTGGTCATAACGCTGCCGCTCCTGTTCGGCCAGCCGGGCCAGGGCGGCGTCGATCGCCGGATATTTCAGGGCCAGGATGCGCGCCGCCAGGATCGCCGCGTTGCGCGAACCGTCCACGGCGACGGTCGCCACGGGAACGCCGGGCGGCATCTGCACGGTGGAGAGCAGGCTGTCCCAGCCGGAGAGGGGACCGTTGCCGAGGGGCAGGCCGATCACCGGCAGGCGGGTGTGTCCGGCGATCACCCCGGCGAGGTGGGCGGCGACCCCGGCACAACCGATCAGGACCTGTACCCCTTCGGCATGGGCGCGGTCGAGGTAGGCGAAAACCTTGTCGGGGGTACGGTGCGCCGAGGCGACCACGATCTCGCTGCGGATTCCCAGTTCGTCCAGGGTGTCGCGAACCTTGACCACCGTAGGCAGATCGTTCGGGCTGCCGGTCAGGATGCCGACCAGGATAGTGCCATCCGGTACTGCGCTTGTGCCGTTCTCTGTCATCTGTTTTTTTCTCCTGTCTCTTGTTTTGTCGCGGCTGCCCGCAGCAGCCGATTGTTGATAGCGGTCCAGGCTTCGGTTTGCGGGGGGGTCTCGACCAGCAACCGGTCGTTGCTGCCGTCATCCAGGCTGCGCAGGGTGTGATAGAGCCCGTTGGCATAGGCCTGCGGCTGGCTCGGCATTTTGATGATCCGTGTTTGGTGGGTGGGACAAAAATCGGCGGGGGAGTCTTCCAGGAGCATCAGGGCGACCCGCAAACCCTGCTCCCGGAGCTGCCTTGCCCGTGACCAGAGTCGTTCGCGCGATTCAAGGAGTACCGGCGTCCGGGGCGCATAGTGCGAAGGCAACAGGCCCGGTGCTCGAATGCCGGCGGCAGCGGTGGTTCCGGTCAGCGGACGGCAACCGAGTACCTCGGCGAGTTGACCGTCCGAAATGTTGCCGGGGCGCAGCAGGACCGGTTCTTCCGTTGCCAGGCTGAGGATGGTCGACTCGACGCCGACCTTGCAGCCGCCGCCGTCGAGCACCAGATCGAGACTCTCGCCGAACTCTTCCCGGACATGGGCGGCGCGGGTCGGACTGACGCGGCCGAAACGGTTGGCCGACGGTGCCGCCAGGCCGCCGCCGAAGGCTTGCAGCAGGTCGATGGCAAGGGGATGCGCGGGGATGCGCAGGCCGATTGTGTCCTGTCCGCCGGTGACCTCCGGCGGCACCCACGGTGCCTTTTTCAGGATCAGGGTCAGGGGGCCGGGCCAGAAACGTTCGGCGAGCCCCCATGCGACCGTCGGGATCTCCCGGGCCCACAGGTTCAGCTGATCGGCCGCGACCAGATGGACGATCAGCGGGTGGTCTGCAGGGCGCCCTTTGAGCGCAAAGATACGTCGCACAGCGTCCGGGTTGGCGGCGTCGGCGCCGAGGCCGTAGACCGTTTCCGTCGGAAAGGAAACCAGTTTCCCCTGGCGGAGCAGACTGACGGCCGTGCTGATCTGGGCGTTGCGGTCTTGTCGCGGCATGGTTTAGGTCTTGTTGACTGGGGGCATGATGTTTCTGCTGTTGATGGAGTTTCGCCTCTCGGGCCGTCGGTCGCCGCAGGGCTCTTGTTCTGTCGAAATAAAAAAGGGGCTGTTAATGCATGGATGCATTAACAGCCCCTTTGAGTTTAAAATCCGCCCGAAGGCAGTCTTTAACCAGACTCAGACTTGTAATATTTGATTACGGCACGAGCGGTTCAATCCGTATAAGGGATATGAAGTAATCTGTTCGCAGCTTGTCGGCGCGACCATCTGCGACCCATGCCTTTTGGTCGGCAGAAACTACTAGCACCGAGGACAAAAGTCAAGAACATTTATAATCCTTGGTGTTAGAGGGGATCTCCGGTACGGCCTCCAAGGAAAAAACGATAAGCCGTTCTCCTGTCACGGTGCTCAGGTCGGTATGCAGGCTTTTGACCGGAATACCGACAACATCCTTGACGATCGCGTCAAGCATGGGACGCCCCTTTTCCAGCAGCGCGTGACGCATTCGCTTGATCAACTCGCGACCGACACTGGCTTCGCTCGATTCGGCCAACTGACACTCCGCCCTGGTCAGCACACCCTTTAACCTGACGATGACCAAGTCGTCGATGATGTAGGTCTTCGTTTCCAATGGGCCTCTTCCCATGTATTCCTTTTCGAAACGGATAATCGCGTCGCTGATTTCGGCCTCTAGTTGTCCCTTGGTCTTTGGCATTCGAGCCCCTAATCAAAATATGAAGTGATATGACCACCGCGTCCGGCGAACCTGATCCCGTGAGAGCTGTCGAGTGCGCTTTACACCCGGTTCTATTAATATCGACGAGCGGAAGTTGCAAGATATTTAATGTGTTTTTCGGCCTTTGTCGTCATGACGTTTGCCTCCGGGGAGGTGGTGATCCGCTGCAAGATTGACAGGGTCGCGCCATCGGGGCCAAAAATCCCGGGCTGGTCCCATGTTCACCTGCTGTCGGTCGATCTCCCACGCCCCTTGAATTTCCCGTAAATCACCGGAATCAGGGCGAAGATGCCGAGGAGAGCGAAGGCGCCGAGGACTCGGGGGGAGGCGATGTCGCCGAGGGTGTCGATGGCGGCGAGTCCGGCGCCGGCGTTGACGTAGACGAAGCCGCCGGGGATGATGCCGAGGAAGGTGCCGAGCAGGAAGGTGCGCAACGGCAAGCGGGTCAGGCCCGCCGCGAGATTGATGAGAAAAAAAGGGAAAACCGGCACCAACCGCAGAAAGAGCAGATAGTTCAGCCCCCCCCCTTCCAGTTCGCGATTGATCCCTTCCAGCTTCCCGCCGAATTTCTTCACGACCGCGTCGCGAAAGAGATAGCGACAGGCGAGAAAAGCCAGTCCGGCGCCGATGCCGGCGGCGGTGACTGCGTACAGGGTGCCCAGCCAGGGGCCGAAGAGGATGCCGGCGGCGAGGGAGAGGATGGTCGCCCCGGGCAGGGAGAGGGCGGTCTGGGCGATGTAGATGAGCATGAACAGGGCGACGGTCGCCAGACGATGGTCGCCCTGCCAGGCGAGCAGGAGGTCGCGGTTGTTTTTCAGGCTCTCCAGGGTGAGAAAGCGCCCCAGGTCGAAGATGAAAAAGACCGCCGCCAGCAGCGAGCCGAGGAGGAAGAAGAACAGTTTCTTTTTATCCATGGCGGAAGTCCTGGGAGAGGTGAGCTGTTTCCAGGCGGATGTTCAGGGCCGGGTGGAGAGGCTGATGTCGCCGTACCAGGCCCGAGCGCGGCCGCCGGTGTTGTCGGTGTCGGTCATGATGGCGACGGCTCCGGCTTTGGGGGGATCGCTGCCGAAGACCCGGCGGTAGTCGGCGACGAGATCCCGGCTTTCCTCCAGCCATTGCCCGGCCTGGCTTGGGCCGGAGCGGACCGCCAGGAGCATGGCGTTGGCGGTGAAGGCGTTGGGCACGAAGTCTTCCGTCGGCAGCCGGTTGGCCCAAATGTAGTTGAGCGCCCGGGTCTGCCAGAAGAAGCGGCCGGGGAAGATGACGTAGACCCGCGCGGCGTAGTCGTCGCCGGCCTTGGTCCGTTCATCCCCCTGGGCGATGGTCTCTTCGATCTTCCAGCGCCAGCGCAGGTAACGGTATTCGCCGGGGTCGAAGGCGATTTTTTTTACCAGCCCCGAAGCGCTGCCGTCGGCCTCGGCCAGCAGCACTTGCCGGTCCTCCTCCTCGACCAGGCGGTAGCGGGTCAGCCCCTTGAATTCCTTGACCTCCCAGCCGTCCAATCCCTCTTCGGCGAAGCGGCCGACGGCGATTTCCCCGGCGTCGACGGCGGGGCCAGGCAGGCACAAAAAGGTCAGGGCGAAGAGCAGGCAGGCGGAAAATTTCATGGCAACTTCGTCAGGCGTAAGCGCAGGCGGTTGAACCAGCGGCGGGCGGAAGAGAGCGGGCGTCGGTTGGGGAGCGCTTCGTTGCCCAGCAGGTCGGCCACATGACAGGCCTCGGCCCGGCGATTCAAGGCATTGACGCAGGCCGCGCAGGAAGAGACGAGCAGGCGCCCTTCCCCCTGAGCGGCAATGTGCGCCGCTTCCCGGTCGATGGTGCCGGGCCGGACCCCTTCCACCATCCCCCCCTGGCCGCAGCAGCGGGTGAGGCGCCCATGCTCGGGGAGTTCTTCGACGGCGTAACCGGCGCGGCGGATCAGTTCCCGCACCGCCTGCTGCCGCTTCGGATCGAAGCGGGAGGGGCAGGGATCGTGCACGGCGACGGTGCCCCGGTTCGGCGCCGTTTCGGCAACGGCATCCCCTTCGGTCAGCACTTCATAGATGCTCCGCACCTCGAAATCCCCGTCGAGTTTACGCAGCATCAGGTCGCAGCCGGGGCAGGCAGTGAGAATCCGGCGCACGCCGGAACCGTGCAAGCGTCGGCGCAGACTCTCGGAAATACGCTCGAAGCTTGCGCCGTAGCCGAGATCGTGGCTGATCTTGCCGCAGCAGTCGAGCACCAGCCCGACGGCGGGGTTGTTCCGGCGCAGGGCGGCGAGCAGGGAAAGGACCGCCTGCGGACGACTGCCCGGGAGGGAGCAGCCGGGGAAGAAGACCGTCGTGCAGTCTCGCGGCAGGGCATGGCGGCGAAAGGGGAGGGCGCCGCCGAGCTTTTCGTAGTTGAGCCAGGGCCGGTAGGTCTTGGTCTCGACCCGCCCCGTCTTCACCGCTTCCCGACGCATGGCCGGAAACATCGTCGCCGGGGAGAGGCGCAGGGGGCAGAGGGCGTCGCAAAGCCCGCACAGCGAACACTCGTAGGCGCGCAGCAGGCTCGCGCCATCCTCCAATCCCTGGCGGGCCAGAGCCGCCGGCGAACCGGAGCGGCGCAGAAAATCGCAGGAGCGGACACAAACCCCGCAAGAGGTGCAGCGCCTGGCCATGTTGTCGAGAAGGTCGGAAAAGTTGGGAGGTATCGGTTCGGTCATGATCTTTGTTCGCACGAGGGAGTCGTCGATTCGCCGGTTCAGCCTCGGACTTTTATCATATTTTCTCCACGTTTCCAGAATTAATCTGCTTGCACGGTGTTGCTCGTGTAAGTTATCTAAATGATTGCAGGCTGTTACGGAGCCCCACGAACGTAGGTATGGACGGGCGGGGACAGGGTCATCCGGCCCGGGAGTGGTCGGCTCCGTCTCGAATCAGACCGCAAGCATCGGCGCGACAGCGGGAGCAGTGCGTCATTTGCGGCAGGTATTCCGCCGCTTTCGCCCGCAAAGTGTCCAGCATGCTCCGGGATGGGGGCGAGTGGCGTTCCAGGGGAGTGCCGGCCACGGGGATCATGCCGATCAGGTTCATCAGGTCGGCACCGAGAGAGGCGGTGAGCCGGGCCACGGCGAGGACCTCGCGGTCGTTGATCTCGGGGATGACCACGGTGTTGATTTTAACCGTTACCCCTCGGTCTTTGAGGCGAACGACGGCATCGATCTGACGCTGCAACAGAGCCCCCGCCGCCTCTACCCCCCGGCAAATTCCCCCCGCGAGACGGATGTGGTCATAAATCCGGCTGCCGATAAGCGGATCGACGGCATTGATGGTCAGAGTGACGAAGTCGACGCCCAGATCGACAAGGTTTTCCACCTCATCGGCCAGGCCGAGACCGTTACTGGAAAGACACAGAAGCAGGTCCGGATGGTGGCGGCGAACCAGTTCGAGAGTCGCCAGGGTCAATTTCGGCTCGGCCAGGGGATCGCCCGGCCCGGCAATGCCGACGACCGAAAGGAAAGGCATCCGTGCCCGGGATTCGCCAAGATGGGCGAGAGCCCTTTCGGGGTCCAGTATCCGGCTGGTGACGCCGGGGCGGGATTCGTTGACACAATCATGGCGCCGGTCGCAGTAGCCGCAGCGGATATTGCAGTCGGGAGCCACGGGCAGATGGATGCGCCCGAACCTTTCGGTGGCGGATGGGTTGAAGCAAGGATGGCGTCGGGCGCCGGGTGCGAGCAACTGCGAGGCACTCATGCTTTTCCCCGGCCGATACCGATGGCATCCACGGAACAGACCGGCAGACAGTCACCGCAGTTGGTGCAGTCAACTTCACCGGGGCGGGTCCCCATGGGGCAGATTTTGCGACATTTGTCGCAGTCGTTGCAGCTGTGCGTCTTATAGACTTTAAAGAGCGCGATGCCCTTTACCGCTTCAAGCAGGCCGCCGGCGGGACAGAAATACCGGCACCAGGCATTGGCAAAAAGCAGGCCCAGTGCCGTCAATCCGAGAACAACGAAGGTTCGGACCAGCCAGATAAGGTCGGCGTGCTCGAAGGTCAGGGCGACGGCACCGAAGAATTCACCGACCCGAATCGGAATGTTGGTACGGGGTTGCCCCATGCCCAGCCATATATAGAGAGCTAGGGCCAAGGCCAGGTATTTTCCGTAGGGAGCAAGGGTGGTCAGGCGATTTTTGAGGCGCAGGGAAAAGGGGGCCGTTTTGGCGAAGAGCTGGTTGACCAGCCCGCCGGGGCAGAGCCAGCCGCAGTAGGCCCGGCCGAAGAGGAGGACAGAGACCGGCAAGAGCAGCCAAAACCCCCAGAAAAGGCTGAACAGACGACCGTGGCAGGTGACGACCGGGCAGTTTTGACAGCTTACATAGGGCACGATGAAGGGGCAGCGAAAGATGCCGTAGAAAGACCACTGTCCGAGCAGGGCCAGCATGGTCGCCTGGGACAAGCGGCGCCAGCGGGTAAGGGCGACCGGCCCTTTTTCTGTGACCGCTTCCGAAAGTTCACAACTCGTTGTCTCAGACATCCTCGACCCCCAATTTTTCCACTAGT
>CALJLX010000024.1 GCA_937982495.1 uncultured Desulfuromonas sp. | reverse complement strand
TGGCCACGGTGCTGCTCGGCAAGATCCTCTCCGACAACCTCGGCCGCGCCCGTTTCCTGGCGGCACTGAAAAAGAGCGAAACCCAGCTGAAACAGGCCCAGGCCCTGGCCCGGCTGGGGAGCTGGGAACTGGAACTCCCCGCTAACCGGCTCTACTGGTCCGACGAAACCTGGCGCATTCTCGGGCTGACCCCACGAAACGAACCGGCCGACTACCAGCGCTTTCTCGAACGGGTCCATCCCGAGGATCGGGAGCGGGTCGACCGCGCCTACCGCGACTCGTTGCGGGAAGGCCCCGACCGCTACGAAATCGAACACCGGGTGGTGCGTCCCTCCGGCGAAATCCGCCAGGTGCTGGAACGCTGCGAGCACGAGCGGGACGCCTCCGGCCGGGTGCTGCGCTCCCTGGGGATGGTGCTGGACATCACCGGCCTGAAAGCCGCCGAGGAACACCTGCGCCGGGTCTCCGAGGAACTGCGGCAGCGCAATGAAGAGTTGGAGCGTTTCATCTACAGCGTCAGTCACGATCTGAAGAGCCCGCTCGTCACCTTCAAGACCTTTCTCGGTTTTCTGCGCCAGGACCAGCGCGCCGGCAGCCGCGAGAATATGGAAAAGGACATGGATTTCATGGCCGCCGCCGCCGACAAGATGGAGCGGCTGCTCGACGAGCTGCTTGAGATGTCCCGTATCGGCCGCCTGGACAAGGCCCCGGCGCCCGTCGACCTGCGCGATCTGGTGGAAGCGGCGCTGACGGCGGTGGCCGGGACCATCGCCGAGCGAGGGGCGGAGGTCCGCGACGAGCTTCCGGAACTCTGTCTGTACGGCGATCGCTTGCGGCTGGAGCGCCTCTGGCAAAATCTCATCGACAACGCCGTCAAGTACCTGGGCGAGCAGGCCACCCCGCGCGTCGAGATCGGGGTAGAGGACATCGCCGGGGAAAGGGTTTTTTTCGTCCGCGACAACGGCCTGGGTATTGATCCCCGCCACCAGCGCAAGGTCTTCGGCCTGTTCGAGAAGGTTGATCCGAAGAGTCCCGGCAGTGGCCTCGGCCTGGCCCTGGCGAAACGCATCGTCGAACTCTACCACGGCCGTATCTGGGTCGAATCGGAAGGCCCCGGCCGGGGCACCTGCTTCCGCTTCACCCTCCCCGACGCCCTCAAGGTTCCCGAGGAGGCCCGTTCATGAAACGCTTGACCGTCCTGCTCGTCCTCCTCTGGCTCTTCTTCCCGGCCGTCGCGACCCACGACGCCTGCACGGCGGAAGCGACGGAAGCGGCGGGACACCCCATCCACGCGGCCAGCGAAGACGACTATCCCCCCTATTGCATCGTCAATGAAGCGGGCGAAGCCGACGGCTTTTCCGTGGAACTGCTGCGCGCCGCCCTCAAGGCCATGGGGCACGAGGTCGATTTCCGCCTCGGCCCCTGGGAAGAGGTCAAGAAGTTGCTCGCCACGGGGAAGGTCCAGGTTCTGCCCCTGGTCGGGCGCACCCCCGAACGGGAATCTCTCTACGACTTCACCTTCCCCTACCTGACCATGCACGGCACCATCGTCTTGCGCGACGGGGAAACGGACATCCGTACCCTGGGGGATCTTGCCGGTAAACAGGTGGCGGTGATGGGCGGCGACAACGCCGAGGAATTTCTCCGCCGCGTCGACATCGGCGCCGAGATCGTCACGACCGAAACCTTCGAGGTCGCCCTGAGGGAACTCGCCGACGGGCGTCACGACGCGGTCGTTACCCAACGTCTGGTCGCCCTGCAACTGATCAAAAAAGCGGGATTGACCAACCTGCGCATGCTCGACGGACCCCTGAACGATTTTGAGCAGTCCTTCTGCTTCGCCGTGCGCGAGGGGGACAAGAAGCTTTTGGAAATCCTCAACGAAGGCCTCTCCCTGGTCATCGCCGACGGCACCTACCGGGGCCTGCACACCAAATGGTTCGGCCCCATCGAGGCCGGGCAGCAGCGCCGGTCGCGCATCGTCGTCGGCGGCGACCACGACATGCCACCCTATGAATTCCTCGACGAAAACGGCGAGCCGACCGGCTACAACGTCGAGCTGACCCG
>CALJLX010000023.1 GCA_937982495.1 uncultured Desulfuromonas sp. | reverse complement strand
CCGCCCATCCGCTCCCGCACCCGAGCGAGTTGCTCGCGCATGCGGGCGGCATACTCCCTGTCCCGGAGCAGACGCAGCAGCTCGGCAGAGAGGTTCTCCGGCGAGGCTTCCCGCTGAATGAACTCCCGCGCCACGCTCTCGCCGGCGACGATATTGACCAGCCCGATGAAGGGCACCTTGACCAGGCGCCGGCCGATTTCATAGGTGAACGGCGCCATCTTGTAGAGGATGGCCAGGGGCGTACCGACTAGGGCGACCTGCAGGGTCACGGTGCCGGAGACGCAAAGGACGGCATCGCAGGCGTTGGCCACGTCGTAGATGCTCTCTTCGACCAGGGTCACGGGCAGGGCCGAGCCCGACAAACGCTCTTCGATGAGAACCCGCCCCAGGGAAGGAGCGACCGGCAGAAGAAACCGCGCCCCCGGTTCCTCGCGCAGCACCGCCGCGGCCGTTTCCAGGATGGTTTCCAGATTGTAACGCAGCTCGTTGCGACGGCTGCCGGGAAAGAGCCCGAGAACCGGCCCCTCCCCAATCAGCCCATGGGCGGCGCGAAAATCCTCGCGCACCTGCCGGACATGAGCCTCGTCCAGGAGCGGATTGCCGACATACTCGACCTCGATATCCAACCCCCGATAGTAGTCCGGCTCGAAGGGCAGGATCGAAGCCAAGCGATCGACCACCCGCGCGATTTTCTTCACCCGCCCCCGTCGCCAGGCCCAAACCTGCGGGCTGACATAATAGAGCACGGGAATCCCCACCCGTTTTGCCTCGCGGGCCAGACGCAGATTGAAATCGGGGAAGTCGACGCAGATCAGCACATCGGGGCGGTCGGCGCCGTGGAGAATCCCCTTGAGGCGCTGAAAGGCCCGATAGATCACCGGGAAATGCCCGATCACCTCGACCAGGCCCATCACCGAGATGCTTTCGCCGGGGATCAGGATCTCGCACCCCGACGCCTGCATGCGCGATCCGCCGACCCCGAAAAAGCTCAGATCGGGGTCGATCTCGGCCGCCGCGCGGATGAGGTTGGCGCCGTGGAGATCGCCCGAAGCCTCGCCGGTGACGATCAGGGCCTTGCGTTTTTTATCGCCGAAATACACGAAATCACTTCACCGCGTCGAGCAGCACATCGCAGACCCGGTGAACCTGCTCCGCATTCAGCTCGGGATACATGGGCAACGAGAGCACCTGCTCCGCGACCCGCTCGGCCACAGGGAAGTTTCGGCCCGCCCAGAGTTCGGCATAAACCTCCTGGCGGTGCAGGGGAATGGGATAGTAGACGGCGCAGGCGATGCCGGCGGCGGTCAGCACCTGTTGCAGTGCGTCGCGGCGGGGGCTGAGGACAGTGTACTGGTGGTAGACGTGCAACCCCTTGCCGTCCTCGGCGGGAGGCATGATCGGGCTGCCCTTGAGACGTTCGCTGTAGAGGTGGGCGTTGCGGCGCCGCTCGCGGTTGTAGTCGTCGAGGTGGGGCAGTTTGGCGCGCAGCACCACCGCCTGCAGTTCGTCGAGACGGCTGTTGTAGCCGATGGTCGAGTGATGGTAACGCACCCGGCTGCCGTG
>CALJLX010000022.1 GCA_937982495.1 uncultured Desulfuromonas sp. | reverse complement strand
GCTTTTTCGATGACAGCCTGATTCTCGACGGCGGCATCCGCCACGACAACCACGAGACCTTCGGCGATCATACCACCTATCGCACCGGCGTCCTCTACCGGCTGAAACCCTGGGGCACCCGTTTCAAGGGGAATTACGGCACCGGTTTCCGCGCCCCCAGCCTCAATGAGCTCTACTATCCCTTTTACGGCAACGAGAATCTCGAACCGGAAAAGAGCCGCTCTTTCGACGCCGGGCTTGAGCAGGATTTCTTCGACGGCCGTCTGGTCCTCGGCGCCGGCTGGTTCCGGCAGCGCTATGACAATCTCATTCAGACCAACTTCGCCACCTTCACCGCCGACAACATCGGCCGCGCCCGCAGCGAAGGCTGGGAGTTCGAAGCGACCCTCACCCCCACGGACAACCTGACCCTGAACGCCGCCTTCACCACCATGGACCCCGTCAATCTGGAAACGGACCGGCGGCTGGCCCTGCGCCCGAAGAAGACCGCCAACGCCTCGGCCGAGTACCGCGTCGCCGCCTTTCTGCTCGGCGCCGACTACCGCTATGTCGGAGAGCGCGTCGATGTTTCCGCCGGTCGGCGTCTGTCCTCCTATTCCCTGGTCGATCTGCGCCTCTCCTACGATCTGACCCCGATGGTCACCCTCTTTACCCGGGTGAACAATCTGCTCGACAAGGATCATGAGGAAGTGTCCGGTTACGAAACCCCCGACGCCGCCGTCTACGCGGGCCTCCGCGCGACCTTTTAGTGATGCCGCGCCCCCTTCTCCGCCTTCTCGGCCTCGCCCTGCTCCTTCTGGGGGCCAGCCATCCGACCTGGGCCGAGACGCCGGAGCGGATCGTCTCCCTGGCCCCGGCCATGACCGAGATCCTTTTCGCTCTCGGTCTCGGCGAGCGGGTGGTGGGGATCACCTCGGTCTGCGACCGGCCCGAGGCGGCTCAGGGGAAAACCCGGGTGGGGGGGATGTCGAATCCTTCGCTGGAGGCGATTCTCGCCCTGAAACCGGAACTGGTGGTGATGACCACCGACGGCAATCCGAAACATATCGCCGATCAGCTGCAACGCCTGGGGATACCGATCCACGTCTTCACCCCCCGCCGCCTTTCGGAAATCCCCGGGGGCATCCGCGAACTCGGGGCGCGCGTCGGCGCCGAAAAAGCTGCCGACACCCTGGCGCGGGAACTTGAACGCTTGCTGAAAACCCCTCCCCGGTTCGCCGCCGGGGAGGGGCCGAAGGCGCTCTTCGTCATCTGGCCCGAACCGCTCATCGTCGCCGGTCCCGGCACCCTCATCGACGACGCCCTGACTCTGATCGGCTACGTCAACATCGCCGCCGACGCCGGCACCGCCTACCCGCGCTTTTCCGTGGAAGAGGCCCTGCGCCGCAAGCCCGATGTCGTCTTCCTCGGCCTCGGCCACGACCGGGACAATCCCCGGACTCAACGCCTGCTGCAACGCCTCGCCCCTGCCGGGCTCGATCATCCCGGGCGGATCGTCTCCGTCGGCGATGCCCTCTACCGCGCCGGACCGCGCCTGCCCGTCGGCATCGTCGAAATTTCCCCCGGCCAAGACTTCGGGCCGGAACGAGCCACCCGATGAAAAGCACCAGGATGTTTCTCGCCTGCGCGGCGGCGCTGCTTCTGGCCCTGGCCTCGGTCTTTTTCGGGCCGCGCCTGCTCAACCCCCTGGCCCTCGATGCCGAGTCCCGGCAAATTCTGCTGCTGCTGCGTCTGCCCCGCGCGGCCGTCGCCTTTCTCATGGGCGGCGCCCTCGGCGCTTCCGGCCTCATTCTCCAGGGAGTTTTTCGCAACCCCCTGGCCGACCCCTACATTCTCGGCCTCTCCGGCGGCGCCTCGCTGGCGGCGGCCCTCGGCATCCTGCTGGCCGGAACGCTTCCCCTGCCCTTGCCTCTGCTGGCCTTCGCCGGCGCCCTCGGCGCCTGCGCCCTGGTCGCCGCCCTCGGCCGGGGACCGGAAGGACTACGCCCGGATCGCCTGCTGCTGGGCGGCATCGGTCTCGGCTTCTTCTTCTCCGCCGTTCTTCTGCTGCTGATGACCCTGGCCAGCGACGGCGGCCTCAAGCGCACCATCCTCTGGATGTCCGGCGACCTCTCCTCGGCGAACTGGGAACTGATCCCCGGCGGCCTGGTCCTGATCCTCTGTGGCCTGGCGCTGGCGCTGGCGCGGAGCAAAGGGCTCAACGTCCTCGGCCTCGGCGACGACATCGCCCACGGCCTCGGCTTCAACCCGGGGCGGGAACGCTTCTTCCTCTTCGTCGCCGCCTCCCTTATGACCGCCGCCGCCGTCTCCCTCGGCGGCACCGTCGGCTTCGTCGGCCTGCTCATCCCCCACGCCGTCCGCCATCTGGTCGGCGCCGATGCCCGGCGCGCCCTGCCCGTCTCCTTTTTCGGCGGCGGCGCCCTCCTCTGTCTCGCCGACAGTCTCGGCCGAAGCCTGGCCGCGCCCCTGGAGATTCCCGCCGGGGTCATCGTCGCCCTGATCGGCGCGCCCTGGTTCATCCTGGTGCTGCGCAAGAAAGGCTATGGACTGTAACATGCTCGATTTTGCCGACATCGCCTTCGACTTCAGCGACAAGCCTTTCATCGCCGGACTCACCTTCGCCGTCGCCCGGGGGGAAGTGCTCGGGCTCATCGGCCCGAACGGCGCCGGAAAATCGACCATCCTGAAACTCGCCGCCGGTCTGCTCAAACCCCGCGCCGGAAGCATCCGCCTCGCCGGTCGGCCAATCGCTTCCTACAACGGCCGGGAACGGGCTCGCCGAGTCGCCTATCTGCCCCAGCAGCTCGACGCCCGCCTCCCCTTCCGGGTCGCCGAACTGGTGGAGATGGGTGGCTATCCGCACCTTGGCAAAGCCCCGCGCGGGACTTTCGAGGCGTTGCGCCTGGCCGGTCTCGAAGCGAAAGCCGATGCGCCCCTCGGTCAGTTGAGCGGCGGGGAACTGCGTCGGGCCTATCTCGCCATGACCCTGCGCCAGGGGGCGGACTGCCTCCTTCTCGACGAACCCCTGGCCGGACTCGATCTGAGATATCAGGCGGAACTGTTGCACCTGCTGCGGGGCATCGCCACCGGAACCGGAACGACCGTGGTCATGTCGCTGCACGACATGGGCGCGGCGCTCTGGCTCGACCGGTTGTTGGCCTTAAAGGAGGGGGAATTGATCGGTACGGGGAAACCGCGGGAACTACTCGACGAGGATTTGATCCGCCGACTCTTCGATCTCGACGAGGAAGCGGCCTGGATTTTCCGTCCCGGCGCGGGCCTGCCCGAAAGGCGAGCCGCGACTTTCTGAAGCCGGTCAGGGGGAACGGCGGCGAGCGACGAACTCTTCCTGCCCCTGGTCGGTCTGCATGAGGAGACGGAGGCCGTCCTTCGACCTCCGGCCATGAAAACGGATAAGGGCTTTTTCCGTCTCGAACTGGGGCACATGCTCGCTCTGGAAGACGATGCGCGAGCCGTCGACATCCGCCGCGCCGATCACGGCGAGACCGGTGGGATAGCGCACCGTCCCGGTCAGTTCCCCGTCGAAGACGACGAAATGAAAGTCGATGCCGTAGCGATAGCCCTGACTGGTGACGACCTCGGCCCGCCAGTCCCCGGCCAGGGAAGCGGGATCGAAAACCGCCCCGCGATACCAGTAAATACCCCCCCAAACCAGCAGCAACGCCGCCGCCAGCGAGGCGGCCCACATCCTCCAGCCCCTCTTGCCGCCCCGCCGGCCCGACAGCTCCCGGTCGAGAACCTCCAGCAAAGCGGCGACATCGTCGTGAAAATGGCTGTCGCGCATGACGACAGCGTTTTTCCGGGTGAAAGGAGCCAGATCCTTGGCCAGATCCGCCGCCGTCGGCATGCTCGCCCCCTCGATCAGAATCGGAATCACCCTGAGCCCGTGCCTCAAAGCGGCAAGGATTTCCCGCTGGACAAAATCCTCTTCTTCATCGGCCTCGCGCCTGAGCCACGACTTGCCGATGACCACCAGCAGGACACTGGACGCCGCCACCGCTTCCTCGATGGCCTCGACAAAATCCCGCCCCGGCTCGATGTCGTCCACATCCATGAAGACCCGCTCGGCGCCGAAGCGGTCGCTCAGGCGATCGAGGAGCCGTCCGGCGAAAGCGGCGCCGTCCTCGCGACGATAACTGATGAAGATGGCGTTTCCCGCGTTTTGCATGACCACACCCCCGGTTGTCGTTACGGAGATTATACCGGGTCCGGTGGAGGGTGGCGTCCGTCCGGAAATTTTCCCCAAAGAAAAAGGCCGACCCCGAAAGGAGCCGGCCCGATAGCGCAAAGGACGAAGGCGAAGAGCCGAGGCTCAGGGCCGGCGATCCTCCGGATAGGTGGAATTGAAGGTGTAGGAAGCCACCTTTCCCTGGCCGTCGAAGCGCAAGACCAGATCGCGGGTCTTGGTCTCGCCGAAGAGAGAATATTTGTAATGGCCGTAGGTCCAGGTTTCCCGGCCGTCCTCGACGCCGGTGCGCCAGGGCGCCCCGAACAGCCGGGTGATATCGGCCTTGCTTGTCTCTCCCATTTTGATTTCCTGAACCGCCGGCACATTGAAGTTCCGCCCGGCGCTGGCGCAACCGGCCAAGACCAGCAGCAAAATCAGCACTGTCACTCTTTTCGACAATTTCATCACCGTCTATCTCCCAAAGAAAAAAATCCCGCGCCATCCGCCCCGACCACCGGGGCCCGAGCACGAGTCGTTTATAGTCTTCCGCCGCGCGATTCTAGAAAAATTTTCCGATTTGCACCAGCAGGGAATTCATCCCCCGGTTGTCCCGATGCAGTTCGCCGTTGGAAAGATGATGCAGGCGAAGGGCGGCGAACCAGGGGGAGGCGCCGTCGGCGCCGATCTCCACCCCGAGCCCCGCCTGGGGATTGAAGTTGAGCCGCAGTCCCTGATCCTTTTCCTGGAAATCGGTGTAGATCAGGCCGATGCCGGCCTCGGCGTAGGGCCGCAGCGCCGCCGTGCGCAGGCCGTCGAGATAATAGAGGGCGAAGATGTTGCCCGAGACCACGCCCCGGGTGCGGGGAGCGGTGCTCAGACCGGCGGCGCCTTCGACCTTGAAGCGCAGCGCCTCGGGGGCGCGGTGCGGCCAAACCCGGTCGTAATCGAAGAGCGCCGCCGCCGACAGCAGCAGAAACTCGCGGTCGTTGGTCGGCGAGTAGGATTGCCCGGCCACCGCCGCCAGGGAGTAGCGGGTGGGCACCGGCTCGTCCGCCGCCGAGGCGCGTCCCGCGACGAGCAGGGTCAGGGCCAGCACGGCCGGCATCAAGAAAAACTGTTTCATAACACCTCGCTTGCGAAAAAAAATCAGCCCGGCGGCAGCCGCCGCTTGACCAGCCGGGTGGCGACGGCGTTCCAGGGGTCGTCGGGCCAGGGATGCTTGGGATAACGGCCCTTCATCTCTTTTTTCACCTCGGGATAGACCCGGTCCCAGAAGCTGCGCAGGTCGTCGGTCACCGCCAGCGGCCGCCCGGCCGGGGAAAGGAGATGGATCAGCACCGGCAGCTCGCCCTCGACCAGGCGCGGGGTTTCGGCCAGACCGAAGAGTTCCTGAAGCTTGCAGGCCAGTACCGGCCGCTCGCCGTCCTGGTAATCAATGCGGATGCGCGAGCCGCTCGGCACCTCCAGCCGCTCGGGGGCGAGACGGTCCAACTCCCGCTGCCGCTCCCAGGAAAGGAGGCCGCGCAGGGCGGCGCAAAGATCGACCCGGCGCAGTCCGGCCAGGGTGGTCACGCCGGAGAGATGGGGCGCGAGCCAGTCTTCGAGGGTCACCAGCAGCGCGGCATCGGCGAGATCGGGCCAGCCGTCCTCCGGTCGCAACCGCGCCAGCAGCATGACCCGAGCCCGCCATTGGGTGAGTTCCGGCGGACTCCAGTCGAGCAAGCCCAAACCCTGTCGCCGCAGCAGCGCCAAGAGCGCCGGCACCACATCCTCGGGGAGCGCCTTGACCGGCCGTTCCTGCAACGTCAGCGCACCGAGCCGCCGCACCTCGCGGGCGATGACCCGCCCGGCGCTTTCGTCCCATTCCACTTCGCGACGCCAGTCGAGGGTCTTGCCGAAGAGCTCTTCGATCCATTCCCGCGACAGACGGCTGGCCAGGCGAATTTCCCCCTCGGCGCCCGGTTTTCCTTCCAACTCCACCGCCACCAGCCACTCCCCGCCCTTGACCGACGAACGGGGAGAAAGGCGCGCCCCCTGGCCGCCACTGAGCAGATAACGACCGCTGCCGGCTTCCCGCTCCCGCCCGATACGGTCGGGAAAAGCGACGGCCAGCAGGCGACCAACGCTTTCGCCGTCCGCCGGTGCGGATTGGGAATCCTCCGTGCCCAGAAGGCGGCGGAACTGGCGGGCGGCCCGCTCCACCCCCTCGGCTCCCGAACGACGGAGCAATTCCAGGCGGTCGAGCAGGTCGCTTTCCCCGGCGTGACGGGGGGGTTCCCCTCCGGCTAAGAGATCGCGTTCGGAAAGGAGCGCCGCCAGATCGG
>CALJLX010000021.1 GCA_937982495.1 uncultured Desulfuromonas sp. | reverse complement strand
AGGTGACAACCCGCCAGGCATAGACCGCCATGGCCAGGGTGCAAAGAGCCCAGGTTAGAACTTTGTAGGGATAGGGTTTGCCCGCCATGAGATAGTTGGGCAGCAGCAGGGACAGAACCAGCAGAATCAGTAAGACGATGTCCTGCTTCGAAACGATCCGCCGGGTTTGGTCCGAATCTTGAGCGGTGGCGGCTTCCGCCTCCTGTTCGTCCTTGAAGACCATGCTCATGATCGCGCCGACCAGGAAACCCATGATCAGCGCGGCGATAATGCGCGAAATCACCATGCCCCCGCCCAGGATGTTGCCGGTGTAGACCAAGCTGAGCAGATTGGAGGCGGGCGCCACCCACAGCAGGATAAAGGCGGCGCCGACGCCGGCTCCGGCGTAATACAGGCCGCTGGCGACGGGAATGACGGTGCAGGAGCAGGCGGCGATGAAAAAGCTCCCTCCCGCCGCCAGGGGAAAGGATTTGAGCTTGCTGGCCCTCGCGCCGAGGTGATCGAGAATCAGATCGCGGTCGACGAAGGTAATCATGGCCCCGGCCAGCAGAAAGGCCGGAACCAGGCAGGTCAGAACGTGGGTGGCGACATAATCTTGAACCGCTGCCAAGCCTGCGAAAAAGAGTTTGGACATCATGGTCGCCTCTCCCGGTTACAGGCGGATCGGGCATGATCCGTCGATTCGTGGTTGTCGGCGTCGCGCCTCCCGGCGTGGCTAGCGCAAGGCGGGGATAAACAGCACCGGTCGTTCGGCGTGCCGGGCCACCTGATGGGCCACGCTGCCGAGCAGCAGTTCTCGGGTAATCCCCTTGCCCCGCGTTCCCATCAGGATCAGGGAACATTTCCGAGCCTTGGCCACCTCCAGGATTTTATCGCCGGGCCGCCCCATGGCAACTTCGGCCGCGACCTGGACCGCCCCCAGGCCTTCCAGATGGTGTCGCAAACGTTGCAAGCGGGCCATGTCGAGGTTTTGCACCTCCTTGAGGCGATGCCCGAGGTAAGGCGCCGGTTGGACCCGATCCTGAACATGGAGCAAGGTTACCCGGCACTGGGTTTCCCGCACCACTTGCTCCAGATAAGCAAACGCCACTTCGGCCGTATCGGAGAAATCAGTGGTGAAGAGCACTTGGCCGAACAGGTCGCGGCATTCGCGAAGGCACTCATCGGCGGGAATGGTGTCGCGGATGAGCAGGATCGGCCGCGAAGACATGTTGAGTAACTTGTTGCAGACATTGCCCAACGCCGTGGCTTGCAGCACCATGGATTCGGCAAGCCCATGGCCATGGGTGCCCATGACGATCATCGAAACATCATGTTTTTCCGCCAGATCGTAGAGGGATGACACCGGCGAACCCAGTGGCATCTCCAGGGTGACCCTCAGGCCGGCCTGTTCCAGCACGGTTTTTTGCCGTTCCATTTCCGGCCAAGCCTGTTCGGCCAGCATCTTCTCGAGGCCGGGGGATTTGTCCACATAGATCACATGAGCCAGGATGGCTTCTTCCGTGCCGAGATTCCGCATCTGGGTGCAACAGGTGAGAATGTTTTCGTCCGGCGAACTGGGGTCGACGCAAACCAGGATTCTCTTGAACATTTCGCTCCTCCCACGGAAGCTGGCTGTTGGCGCGGAGTTTGGTTATTTATGGGCTTTCAGTAACTGTTTGATGAGTTCGGCAAACGCTTTTTCATCGGGAAAGCCGATGGCGCCGGCCGGGCAGAGCCGGCCGCAGGTGCTGCACTCGACGACACAGTTGTAGGGGTTGCGCACCCGTGCCTTCAATTGCTCTTCATCGAACTGAAGGACGTCGTTTTTGCAGAAGTCGACACAGGTGCGGCACCCGCCGCACATTTCCGCGTCGATGGTTGGATACCAGGGAATCTGCTCCCGGGGGATACCGCGCCATTCGTTCATGGCAACCTCTCTTCGGCCGCGCTCAATCCGGCCGCGCCAGGGCCTGTCGGCCCAATTGAATCAGTTGGGTGCGAAACTGTTCGGGTTCGTCGGCCAGGCGATAGACCTCGGGCAGTTTGTTCCAGGTTCCGGGCCGTGTCTGGTTTCCCTTCGTCACCACCAGTTCATTGGCGGCCAGATCATAATCCACGATAAAATGAGCATTTTCCGGCAAATCGATATTGACCGCTCGCCAGATCAACTCGCCTTTCGCCAGCTCGCCGGGGAATGCGTTGCGCAAAATCTCTTCGGCCATCTGTTCAATCCGCAAGCAAAGCGTACAGCGCGCCGTGCCGTGGAAGTAATAGACCGTCACCGGAGTGGCCGCGACCGCAGCGCCGTGCCACATCAAAAGAAACACAACCCCCACCGCCACCCGGAGAAACCACCCTGGCAGCGCCGGCAATTTCGCCTTCATGGGTTTTCGGCCGCCAAGGTCTTGATCGCCGCGACCGCTTCATCCGTGGTCTTGTTGCGGATATCGAGAGGGACATGGCGCGACTTGTCGAATCCGACCGCTTCGAAGGCATCGCGATACATCTTGCCCTGCATCTGCGGGTCGCAGGCGGCGATGTAGAGTTTGTCCGTTTCGCCACCGGAGAGCAGTACTTTCAGAAATTCCTCGCCGTCGCCGACGCAGAGCTGGGGATGCAGACAGACGTAGTCGAAAATCTTTTCCCGGCGCACGTCGGAAAGGACGCCAAAAATGTCCATCTTGGTGAAACTCGGACAGGTTCCCTGACAGACGCAGAGAATGAACCCCTTTTGGCCGGACATAAGCCACCTCTTTAGCGTTACGAATGGGTTAAATCGTCGTTCCCCGACTCCAGCTCCCGGACGAGATCGTCGATCTTGCCCGAAGTCGCCTGACGAATGCGCCCCGCCAGCTTCAGGGCGCGGGCGATATGACGGGTTTCGACTTCCGCCTCACGGGCGGCCTTGAGATGATATTCCAGGCAGGTATCGCAGCCCCCTGCCGCCGAGGCGGCAATGGCAACCAGTTCCTAAACGTGGTTGTCCCACTTCATGACGAATCCCTTTTTCCCGTGGATAAAAATCCATCAAAACGGCGCGCTGTAAATCAGCCACGCGCCGCCGGCTATCACCAGGATACCGCAGATTTTCTTGAGAATCAGGGCGCCTTTGGATTTCTCGTTCCAGTCGAGATAATGCTGGATGACCTCGGTGAAG
>CALJLX010000020.1 GCA_937982495.1 uncultured Desulfuromonas sp. | reverse complement strand
CGGAGGCCGAACGGCGGCAGAAATATTCGGAATTTCTACAAGAACCGATTTCCGACCGGGAAAAAGAAGTCATTCTCGGTGCGGTCCAGCGGGGGCAATTGACGGGGGGAAATGGATTTGTCGACGAAATCGAACTTAGGCTGCACCGGCGGGTTGAATTGAGAGGGCAGGGGCGACCGAGAAAAGGCGAAAAATAAATCCGTCCCCTTTTTCCTGAACGGGAAAGCCCCCTGTCTCCAAATCAAAGGCGTGACATCACCCGAAAAAAGATCGTTGCGTCAGCCACCTCCAAATGCTACTTTCAAAAGTACAACAGGAGGTACAACCAATGCCAAGAGTCCCGAAAATTATCCCCATCTCGGATCTTCGCCAAGACGCCGGCGGCGTCATCAAGCGCGTATCCGTTTCCCGCGAACCCCTGTTCATCACCCAGCGCGGAAGGGCCGCCGCCGTGATGGTCAGCATGAAAGAGTACGAACAAACCCAGCATGAGCTTGAAATCCTGCGATTGCTTGCTCGTGGCGAGCGGGACATCGAGGCCGGCGTCGGCTTTGACCTGGAAGCCGTGCTGGCCGACGCGGATGCGCTGCTGGCGGAACAACAATGAAAATTGTCTTTACCCCAGCGGCACGCGATCAGTTTCTGAACGCATTGGCCTATATCCGCCGCGACAACCCGCTCGCGGCGGTTTCATTTCGGCAGAAGACCGAGAAAATCCTCTCCCGTCTCCGCGATTATCCCGAAACCGGACGAACTCTTCCGGAGTTTCCAGACATTCACTACCGTGAGGTCATTGTGACGCCCTATCGGTTTTTCTATCGGGTCAAAGACGATGTGGTCTGGGTCGTGGCCGTCTGGCACGGCGCACAGATTCCTGAAGACCCAGCAGAAATCAGCTAAAAAAGCGAAAGCCCCCTGACTCCGAAAAGAGCAGGGGGCTTTCGCTTTTCATGGTTCATCCCCAGTTACGGCTGACGTTTGCCGGGGCGGTCGGGGCGCGCGGGCTTTTTGCCGCCGACGGGCTTGGTCGGCCCCGGTTTTTGCGGCCGCGCCTCGGAAACCTCGATCTTGCGCGAGCCGAGAAGGGCGCCGTCGAGGGTATCGACGACCTCACGCACCTTGACGTCGGCCATCTTGACGTAGGCGCAGCCCTTGAACTGACCGCTCTGGTGATCGGTGATCATGTGGATGGAGCGCACCTTGCCCGCCACCTCGAAAAGTTTCTGCAATTCTTCTTCGGTGGTCTCGAAGGCGATATTCCCGACGTAAAAATCGACCAGCATAGTATCTCCAATGTTATCTATGGGTTATCGGTTGAATCTAAGGTTTCATCTGAAGGTTCCTCGAAGCTGACACGGCCGAGCTTGCCGCCGCGCAGTTCGCGGATGAAGGCCTCGGCGGCGCGGTGCAGATCGATTTCGCCGCCAGCCATCAGGCAGCCCCGCTTGTGGCCGATGGCCTCGACCAGGGCGGTGGGTGTCTCGGGAAGATCGTTCAGGCCGTAGCGTTCGCGCAGCAGTTCGGGATAGCGCCGCCGCAGATAGTC
>CALJLX010000019.1 GCA_937982495.1 uncultured Desulfuromonas sp. | reverse complement strand
TTCACCACGCCCGACCCGAGCTATCACGGCCTGATCTATCACCAGGCCCTCGGCCGCCTCGCCTATATTCTGAAGATGCGCCTCACCCTGCTGCGCGATCTCGGCCCCTGCCTCTCCCCCTTCAACGCTTTCCAGTTTCTCCAGGGCTTGGAGACCCTGCATGTGCGCATGCCCCGCCACTGCGAAAACGCCCTGGCCACGGCGCGCTTCCTCCAGGAACATCCCGCCGTCGCCTGGGTCAACTATCCCGGGTTGGAGAGCCATCCGGACCACGGCAACGCCTCGCGTTACCTGCCGAAAGGACAGGGCGCTATCATCGGTTTCGGCATCAAGGGCGGAGCCGCCGCCGGCGCGCGCTTCATCGACGGAGTGAAACTGGCCAGCCATCTCGCCAATATCGGCGATGCCAAGACCCTGGTCATTCATCCGGCCTCCACCACCCATCAGCAGCTGACCCCCGAGGAACAACGCAGCGCCGGGGTTACCGAGGATTTCATCCGGATTTCCGTAGGCATCGAGGATATCGACGACATCCTCGCCGACCTCGATCAGGCCCTGCACGCCAGTCAAACCTGATATCGACGACACAATCGGCTCCGGGGCGGACGGCCTCAACCGTCCGCCTTTATATTGCCCGAGAGTCGGCAAAATGGTAAACTCCGCGCCCGTATCCGTCTTGCCCCCCAGCGCCGACTTATTCGGGTCGCGCCCATCCCGACGACCATGAGGCTCTCGATGACTCACTCTTCACGCCCTCCTGCCCCCCACGGCTTTCGCAAACAGCCAAGAGATAAGCGGAAAAGCCGCGCCCGCTATCTTCTGGAATACCTGCTCTTTCTGATCCTGGCCGGGCTGACCCGCGCCCTGCCCCGCGTCACCGCCCTGCGCCTGGGGGCAAAGCTGGGGGAACTGGCACGCCTGACGCAGAAAAAACGCGTCACCACCGCAAGCGACAACCTGCGCCGCGCCTATCCGGAAAAATCTCCCCAGGAGATCGAGGCCGATGTACGGGCGGTCTTTCGGAATCTTGGGGTGGGCGCCGTCGAAATGCTGCGCCTCGACCTGTTTCGCGGCCAGGCCGACCTGGATCGCTATTTCACCCTGGTCGGCATGGAACACCTGGATCAGGCCCACGCCATGGGCAAGGGGGTCCTGCTCTTGACCGCACATATCGGCTTCTGGGAAGTGGGGACTTTTTTGATCCCGCAACTGGGCTTTCCCGTCGATTTCGTCGCCAAACGCATGAAAAACCC
>CALJLX010000018.1 GCA_937982495.1 uncultured Desulfuromonas sp. | reverse complement strand
CCATAAAGGGCTTTTCGGCTTGATGTTAGGATTAAAGACGCAATCCCGTAAAATAGTGAATTCGCCGACTTTTGTAAAGGACAAATGCGGTGTGCGGCCCCGTCAGGGATTTTGGGGAGACTCCACCCTCCCCGTCCAGAGGAAGGATTCCCAATAAAGAAGGCGATTTTTGTCCTTGCTTTATCCGTGGCTTGTCGACATGATTTGAGGCCTGGAAACCGCATTTTCCGGAGGTTTCAAGCGTTGTGAACAATATCATCTCCCTCATCGCCGACAGTTGCCGGATCCACAGCGACCGGGTCGCTCTGCGGGAAAAGGTCGCCGGCACCTGGACGGGACTTTCTTACGCCGACCTCTGGAGCCGGGTCCGGACGCTGGCCGCCGGATTGCGGGAGCACGGCTTTGCCCCCGGCGCTCACGCCGCCATTCTCGCCCCGTCTTCGCCGCGCTGGATCCTGGCCTATCTCGCCATCCTGCACGCCGAAGGGGTGGTGGTGCCGGTGGACAAGGAATTCAAGGCGGGGGAACTGCGTCATGTCCTGGGCGACAGCGAAGCCAGCTTGGTTTTCACCACGGCGAGCTATCTGGAGCCCCTCTCGGAGTTGCATGAAAGCCTGCCGCGCCTGGAGCGGATCGTGCTGCTGGAAACCCTTCCCGACGATTCCCCGCCGCGGCGGGAGTTGGCCCGGGCCATGGATGCCCTGCTCGACGAGTGGCAACGCCTACGCCGTGATCTCGATCTGCCGGAAGCCCGCGGTCGGGTGGTGGAGGGACTGGCGAATCGCGTCTATCAGTTGCTCGCGCCGCATCCTCCCGGAATTGAACTTTTGCCTGCCACCGGAGGTCGAATCCCCCCCTTTTGTCCCCGTCGAGAATCCCCGCAACCCCTGTGTCTGCTCACTTTCGACGAACTGCTGGAGGGGGTGGCGGCGGATGCGCCCGACATCTCCCCTGACCGAACCGCCGTCATCCTCTATACGTCCGGCACCACCGGACGCTCCAAGGGGGCCGTGCTCAGCCACTCCAACATCGTGACCAACATCCAGTCGGCCGGCGAACTCTTCCGACTCGACGCCGACACCCACACCTTGTCTTTTCTTCCCATCAACCATGTCTTCGAACAGGTTTGCGGCGTTCTCCTCCCTCTGTCGCTGGGGGGCTGCGTCTCTTTCGCCGAATCCCTGAAGAAGCTCGGCGAAAACCTGGCCGAGGTCAAACCGACCTGTTTCCTCGGTGTTCCCGCCCTTTACCGGATTTTCTTCGACCGGATCATGAAAGGTATCCAGGGAAACGCCCTTTCCCGCACCCTCTTTGCCTTCCCCTTCACCCGGGGCCTGGTCGCCGCCAAGGTGCGCAAGGCCTTCGGCCACAATACCCTCTTCGTCAGCGGCGGCGCCGCCCTCGATCCGGAAATCGCCCGGGGCTTTCAAAGCCTGGGGCTGAAACTGGTGCAGGGCTACGGCATCACCGAAACGGCGCCGGTCATCTGCGCCGAACCTCCCGACGCCCCGCGTATCGGCACGGTCGGAATTCCCCTACGCGACGTGCAGGTCAAGATCGACCAGCCCAACAGCGAGGGGGTCGGGGAGATTCTCGTGCGCGGACCCAACGTCATGCGCGGCTATTACAACAATCCCGAGGCGACCGACGAGGTGCTGACGGATGGCTGGTACCGTACCGGCGATCTCGGTTCCCTCGACGGCGACGGCTACCTGACCATCCGCGGGCGCGTGCGCAATCTTATCGTTACCCCTAACGGCAAGAACGTCTATCCCGAAGAGGTCGAACTGGAACTATTGAAAAGTCCCTATATCGCCGAAGTGATGGTCTACGGCCACAAGCTCTCCGCCAGTGCCGAAGAGGTACACGCCCTGATCTATCCCGATTCCGACGCCCTCGATGAACTGGCGCGCTCCCGCAATGAGACGGTGCTGAGTGAAAATGAGATGGAAGAGCTTTTTCGGCAGGAAGTCATGGCGGCGGGAAAACGCTTGGCGGACTACAAACGGGTGAAAAAATTCACCCTGCGCGAGGATGAGTTTCCCAAGACGACGACCCGGAAGATCAAACGTTTCGCCGTCGAGGCCCGGATTCCCATTCAGGACCAACAGCGGCGCCCGGAACAGGAGAACTTTTGAAAAAAGGGTGTGAACTGAAAAACGAGTGTCCCTTCTACCAGAAATTCCATGGCCGTCAGAGCAACGTCTGGCAGGGGATTTTCAACAGCTTCTGTCGGGGCAAAACCCCTTTCCTGTGCCATCGGCGCAAATATTTCCTGGATACCGGGGAACATGCCGGCGCGAACCTCATGCCGACCGGCAAACCGGTCCCCGGCTCCTTCCTGCTTCTTCCCTAGCGGCTTCGGGATCACCCCGCCAGACGATAGCGGTCGATCAGCTCTTTCCGAAGCTTGCGCAGAGCCGCATCCAATTCCTCGAAAAGCGTTCCCACCGCCGTCAAACGATCTTCCCGGGCACACTTCTCCAATTGCCGGGCAAGCTCCATGGCCTCCTCCGCCTGAAAAAACCCAACGACCGACTTGATATTGTGCGCCAGCATCTCCAGTTCGCGGCGTTCTCCTCGTGTTTTACCTCGACCCAGGTTTTCCAGGGTTTCGGGAAAATCCCGAAGAAATTCCCGGGCCATTTCGGCCAGCAGATCCCCCTTGTCCGCCGCCCGCTTCGCGGAACGCACCTGGTGACTTCCCTGTCCGCCTCGGGTGTCGGCGGATTGGCGGAGAAAATGTTCCACCACGTCATAAAAAAGTTCGGGACGAATCGGCTTGGCGAGATACTCATCCATCCCCGCGGCCAGGCAGCGCTCCCGGTCCCCCGCCATGGCGTGGGCGGTCATGCCGATCACCGGGATATCCCGACCCCGCTGCCGATTCAGTTGCCGTATGGAGCGAGTCGCCTGCAAGCCGTCGACCTCGGGCATCTGTACATCCATGAGGACCAGATCGAAATCCCCGTGGGCGACGGCATCGACGGCGGCTTGACCATCGCTGACCAGGGTGAGTTTCCAGTTTTTTTTGCGCGCCAGGGCCAGGGCCAGCTTCTGGTTGAAGGCATTGTCCTCGGCCAGCAGCAGATGATAACCGGCCTCCGGCTCCTCCGAAAACGTCGCCGGCCCACTGTCATCTCCGGCATCGGAATGCGCTTCTTCCCAGGTTTGACGGGTAAGACAACTCGCCAGCGCCCCGAGGATCTGGCGCGGCGAAACCGGTTTCAGCAGATAATCTTGCAGTCCGGCCTCCCGGCAGCGGGCGATCTGAAGGCCGGGATCGACGGTGGTGAGCAGCAGCAGAATCGGCATCTGGGCATCCAAATGTTCCCGGATGATCGTCGCCGTCGTCAGGCCGTCCATCCCCGGCATGGTGCCGTCGAGGAGAACACCGTCAATGGGCGTCTGACGATGCCGGGCTTCATGCAGAATCTGGATGGCCTCGTCCCCGGCCGCGCAAGTCAGGCTTTCGGCGCCCAGGCGGCGGAGATCTTCGACCAGCAGAGCGGCGCTCAGAGGATGGTCGTCGACCACCAGTAACTTCTTGCCGAAAAGCACTTTTGGCGGAACGGGAGATTGGGCCGGGGAAACGGCAAAGGGCAGTTCCACGGTGAAGGTACTCCCCTGCCCCGGCGTGCTGCGCAGGGAGATGGATCCCCCCATGCCATTGGCCAGGGCCTTGCTGATAGCGAGTCCGAGACCGGTCCCGCCATACTTGCGGCTGGTGGAAACATCGGCCTGGCTGAAATTCTTGAACAGACGCTCCTGGGCCGCCTCGGAAATGCCGATGCCGGTGTCGCTCACGGCAAAACGCAAACGGCAGTCACCGGCGGTTGGCTCGTCCGCTTCGACCCGCAGCACGACCTCCCCACGTTCGGTGAATTTGATCGCGTTACTCAGCAGGTTAAGGAGAATCTGCCGCAAGCGCAGGGGATCGCCGAGCAGGCCGTCGGGAATCGCGGGGGAAATGGCGAAAAGAAACTCGACTCCCTTTCTGTGCGCGGCGACCGCCAGGCTGCGCATGACCGCTTCCACACTCTCCCCGAGGGAGAAAGGCACATTTTCGAATTCGAGCATGCCGGCCTCGATCTTGGAAAAGTCGAGAATGTCATTGAGCAGACCGAGAAGAGATTCCGCTGAAAATTTGACCGTTTCCAGGCAATCCTTCTGGTGCGGACTCAAGTCGCCGTCGAGAGCCAGATCGGTCATGCCGATGATGGCATTCATCGGCGTGCGGACCTCGTGGCTCATATTGGCGAGGAACTCCCCCTTGGCCCGATTGGCCGCTTCCGCCGTCTGGGAAGCAGCAATCAGGTCGTTCTGCATGCGTTGCCGGATGCGTTCGGAGGCGGCGAATTGACGAAATCCGAGGCCGATAGCTAATAAGCCAAAAAGCCAGATCAGGACATGATTGAAGCCCTGGCTGAAAATTTCGATGCGTGCCTGCTCTTCGTAGGGTTTCATCGGCACCACGACAGTGAGCCCTCCGCAGATGTCGCCGCTGACAAACCCATGCTTTTCATGACACTGAAGACACCCCGCCTCCCCTTTGAGCGGAGTCATGAGCCGCAAAACCCGGCCTTCGGACCGTTCCTCGATGGTCGAAACATCCGGCCGGCCTTTCTGCAACAGGCCAAGCGCGGCGATTTCCCAGTCATCCGGCTGATTTTTGGGATTCAGCGGGCGGGTGCTGGTCATGCCGGTTTTGATCCCCAGGCTGGGGTCTTCCATGGCATAGACCATCTGGCTCATATATTCGGGATTAACCAGGGTCAGGGTCTCGCCCGTTTCGGTACGGATATCCCGGGCGGGAAAGTCACTGAGCAGGGGATTGGGTTCGATGCCGGTAGCCAGATTGACATAGATACCGCCATAGGTAGAACCCCAACGGCGGTAGAGGACATCTTTAGCGGAGAGGGTTCGCGCCTGTACCAGCGCCAGCTGTTCCAGATTCTTGCCGGTGGCGCGGGCGGTCCAAGCCAGGGAAGCGGCGATGAGCAGCGTCCAGATGCCGACGAAAAGGAGAAGATATTTGATCAGATACCCCGGCAAAGGCGTTTCGCCAGGGAAAGATTGTTTGAGAAACATCAGCGGGTCCAGAGGGTGTGAACGAAGGGAGCGAACAGCTTAGCTAAAATACACTAAAAACGACTTATGTATAGCAAAAACTCCCCACCCTCAATGCGTTCGGAAGGGTCGATAGGCTTCGGCCAAAACACTCAACAGGGCGCACCCGGCGTGGGAAAGGGACGGCCCGAAGGCGACGACGCCGTCTTCATGCCCAAGCATAACGAAGACCCGACGACGACGGTTTTCGCGCTGGGCCAGGAGTTCGCGAACCGCCTGGGCCATGGCCGGCGATCCGTAGTCGGCATCCGCCGGGGTCTGGGGAAGCGCCAACCAGCGGGCGGCTTGCCAGATATGAGGGGAATGGACGTGAATGACCGCTCGGGTGCGCTGATCGAGGGCGTAAATGCCGGCATGGGTCATCGCCTCGGAGGAGGGTTGAATGGGGCCTTTGGAGAGGATTCGATTTTCGTGCGGGATCCAGTCGGTGACGACGGCGAAATGCTCCGGCCCCAGTTCCGTCAGGGCGCCGGTCTGGGTACCGCTGATGAGAAAAGGATAGCGTGCGCCGCACGAGGGCGGCAAGCGCACGCTCAGATTGCCGAAGCCGAAGCCGCCGTAACGATTCGGGTCTTCACCGATCAGATCGAGACGGTGCAGAATCCGGCGCCAGGCGATGAGCTCGGCGACGGCCTCCGAAGCGGCCGGACCCTCGGCTTGGTGGGAAAGGCGATACTTGATGACCCCTTCTTGTTCCGTCACGCTTCCTTCCCTCCTTGATGGCGTCGCAAAAACTCACCAACTGCTGATTGAGTCGCTGCAACCGACTATCGGCCGAAGAGCCCTTGCAGGGCATCCTTCATCAGTTGTTTCGCCGGTTCAATCTTCTCCCCGGAGGTTCCCGAGGGGTCCAGTTTCTCCATAACCTTCTCTTCGACTTTTTTCCGCAGCTCTTCCCCCGCCTGCTCTTGGAGCGCTCGCGAATCGAAGACGAAACGGGGGCGCTCCAACGTTCCGCCCAACTTCAAAGGAATCCGCGTCCAGCCCTGCTCATCGCTGAAGTAGCTCGCGATCTGCCCCTTTTTATCCAGCTTGGCGCTGAGTTGGGGGGAGAGCCGCGCGGCCAGGTCGAGATCCAATCCTCCATTCAGGCCGATCGTCCCGGTCGGAGTCAGCTGCAGATCCTGCCCGCTCATGCTTCCGTTAAGGTGAAGTTGTCCCTGGCGAATCCGATAATTTCCGGAGCCGTTTTTGAAAGAAAGTTCTTTCAGTTCATCGAGACGGAGGAGTCCGGCGAAGCCCCGGGTCAGTGGTGTGGCGGTCAAGCGACCATCGATGAAGGAAAAGTCACCTTCGGCGGTGAGTTGTTCGCGAAGATTCGCGGCGCGGGTGCCCCGGCCCTTGAACTCGGTGGCGAGGGAGAGCGCGCCCAGCACCGTGCCCCGCGCACGGGGAGCGAAGAGTCTCGTCAGGGTGTCGAGAGTCAGGCTGGTCAGTTCCACGCGCCCCTCGTAAGCCAGGCCCTTGCGGCTCAAATCGACGGTTCCCGATTGTTTAAAAGCGCCGCCGGCGACCTGGCCGGAGAACGTTTCCACGGTCAGCAGGTTCTTTTCCAGGCCATAGCGCAGGAGCAGGTTATCGATCGGCATTTCTTGATAGATAGCCTGTTTGATCCGCATTTCGCCGACGGCCTTGACGGGCAGATCGAAGGGACCGATTTCCTGAGAAACCGCCGGCGGCGGAGGCGCTGATGCGGGTGCGGCGGAGGAGGGTTTGCTCCCCCCGGCTTCGGCGGGCTTCTTTTTCTTCAGCAGGGGATCCACCCGGAAACGTTCGGCGTAAACCGAACTGGTGATATCGATCGGGTCCACGAAAATGTCGGGAATCCACAAATCGATTAGCGCCGAATCCTCTCCCAGGGCAAGCTGGAGTTTTTCCGCCTTCAGCGTTTTCCCTTCCAGTTGGAGACGGCCGTTGAGTACCGGCCGCAACCCAGCCGCCGCGCCCTGGAGGTTGGTCAACTGAAAATCCCCTTTTTTCAAGAGCGCCCGGGGGTTGTCGATAGGCCCGGCGAGTTCCACGCGCGCGGTCACGAAGCCCGCCGGGTCGAACGCCTGTAGAGAGGAAACCAGCCCGGCGGGAAGAGCGTTGAGGGCCGAACGCAATTCCAGATCGGTCAGGCTTAACTGCAAATGTGCCTGCGGTGACTTTTCGAACCCGGTCAATTCCCCCCGTAGTTCGAAAGGGATCCCGTTGAGATCGGCACGCATACGGTTGACCGCAAGCTTGTCGGCGGAAATTTCATAAAGGAGGTCGTAATCCACCGCCAGTCGGGCGCGGGAGATCGGCGCCTTAGGCAGGGCGTTGAGATTGACGTCGATATCGCGCAAGGCCAGGTTGCCGCTGCCGGCAAGGCTCTGCTCCCCCGCGACGACGGAAAGATTGAGATCGAGTTTGAGCGAGCCGAGATGACCGGGCAGATGTTCACGGAAATAGGGAAGAAATGCGGTCAGGTCGAGGTTGCTTAACTGAATGGCCGCTTGCCCCGCGCGACCTTTCGGGTTCGCCTTTCCGTCGATGGAAAACTCCGCGCCGTTGAGGCGCGCTTCAACGGCAAAAGGGAATTCCTGCTCCAGGGAAACAGCCGTGGCTTCGACATTCAAGTTATCGATCTGATACCGATAAGGCGCTTGAGCGTTGATCTGATAGTCGACAAAATACAGTTCGCCATCGCCGACCACCAGTCTGGAAATGTGCAGATCGACCCCCTCCTCTTCTTCCCTGTCGTCGGAAACCGACGGGGGCGAAGGATCGACGGCCGCATCCGATTCATCCGCCGTTCGCAACCAGTCGGAAATATTAAAGCTGCCGTCGGCGAGGCGAATCAAGGCAAAGCGAGGTTTCTCCAAACGAACTTCATCGACCACCACCCGCCCTTTCAACAAGGGCCAGAACTGATAACGCAAAACCGCCTGGTCGGCCAGGAACAGTGGCTCATTCCCTTCTTTTTCGAATATTACCAGGTCGTCGAGGTGAATGCCGCTGAACAAACCAATACTCACATCGCCCAGCTTCACCTGGCGAGCGAGTGCCTGTTCCGCCAAGGGCAATACCCACGCCTTGATCCTTTCCGGGGTGATCTGGATTTTCACCAGTAGCGTCAGGGCGACGGTCGGAAGCAGCAAAACCGCAAAAAACAGACCCCACAACTTAACGCGACGAGTCATCCTCTCCTCCAGGATTTATCAGCAGTCCATCGATCCGGGCGGAAGAAACCCCGCCCAGTTCGAGAAGCACGGACCAGTGTCGGGGCTCGACGGGAAGAACCGAGAGCCGGTTTCCCCGTTTCAATACGGCCATATCGGACAAAAGCGGGTGCGCCTTCATCATCTCCCGGGAGATCGGTCGGGGAAAGGCCTGAAGCGCCTGCACATCCACCATGTACCAGATCGGATTATCGACCGTGGCGCGGGGGTCGAAATGGTCGCTTGCGGGATCGCGGGCGGTATGATCGGGATAGCCTGCCCGTATCACTCCAGCCACGCCGACGATGGCCGGTTCGGGAACATTGCTGTGATAGAAGAGCACGCCGTCGCCGACATGAATCGCATCGCGCAGAAAATTGCGGGCCTGGTAATTACGGACACCATCCCAGGAACTCGTTCGGTCGGGAGCCCGGAACAGGTCGTCGAAGGAAAAGCAATCCGGTTCCGATTTCATCAGCCAGAATTGGGTCATGAAAACTCCTTGAATAAAAAAATAACCTTTTTGACTTCAGTCAAGGGGGTTGCGCCAAGGCTTTGCTAAGGTACACTTCATCACGGCTAACGCGAAGATTATACACGCAACAACGCCATATTCGCGAATTTTAATCTTATTTTCAACCCTCGACACCAAGGAGCGAACACCATGGGTATTCTCGACTGGCTCGGCTTATCGAACAAGAATCCATCCTCAACCACCACTGAAAGGAACATTCCCATGTTTTGTTACCAATGCGAACAGGCCGCCAACGGCGGCTGCACCAAGATCGGCGTCTGCGGCAAGAAACCGGAAGTCGCCGCCTTGCAGGACCTGTTGATTTTCGGCCTCAAGGGCGTCTCCTTCTGGGCCAACGAAGCGCGCAAGTCCGGGAAGAAAGACGCGGAAATCGACCGTTTCATGATCGAAGGTCTCTTCACCACCGTCACCAACGTCGATTTCGATCCCGAAGCCATCGCCAAAATCCTGCAAAAGTGCGGCACCATGCTGACCAAGGCCAAAAACCTGGCCGGTTCCGTCGGCGGCGCTATCCCCGAGGCGGCCCAGTGGCAGCCGGCCGGCAATACCGCCGCGCTGATCCAGCAGGGTGAAGCCCACGGCGTCAAGAGCGTTGAGATCGATCCCGACGTCAAGTCGATGCAGGAGACCCTCGTCTACGGGATGAAGGGCTACGCGGCCTATGCCGATCACGCCCTGATTCTCGGTGCCGAGAACGACGAAATCTATGCCTTCACCCACAAGGCCCTCGCCGCCACCCTCGACCGGAATCTCGGGCTGATGGATTTCGTCAATCTCGCCATGGAGTGCGGCCGCATCAACCTGGTGACCATGGAACTGCTCAACAAGGCCCACACCGACGCCTACGGCCATCCCGTGCCGACCCCGGTCCAACTCGGTACCAAAGCGGGCAAGGCGATTCTGGTCACCGGCCACGACCTGAAGATGCTCGAAACCCTGCTCAAGCAGACCGAAGGCAAGGGGATCAACATCTACACCCACGGCGAGATGCTCCCCGCCCACGGCTATCCCGGGCTGAAGAAATATCCGCACCTGGTCGGCAACTTCGGCGGCGCCTGGCAGGATCAGGCCAAGGAATTCGTCGACTTCCCCGGCGCGATCATCTTCAATACCAACTGCATCCAGCGTCCGGCGGACAGCTATAAAGACCGCCTCTTCACCTGGGGACTGGTTCAGTGGCCCGACGTCAAGCACGTCGAAGGCTGGGATTTCTCGGCGGTCATCAACAAGGCTCTGGAATGCGACGGCTTCCCCGAGGCTCCGGGTAAGGAGATTCTCACCGGTTTCGGCCATAACGCCGTGCTCGGCGTCGCCGACAAAGTCATCGACGCGGTCAAGGCCGGACAGATCAAACACTTCTTCCTGATCGGCGGCTGCGACGGCGCCAAATCGGGCCGCAACTACTATACCGAGTTCGCCGAAAAAGCGCCCAAGGATACGGTCATCCTGACCCTGGCCTGCGGTAAATACCGCTTCAACAAGCTCGACTTCGGCGATATCGGCGGCATCCCCCGCCTGCTCGACGTCGGTCAGTGCAACGACGCCTACAGCGCCATCCAGATCGCCGTCGCCCTGTCGAAAGCCTTCAACTGCGGGGTCAACGATCTGCCCCTGTCGATGATCCTCTCCTGGTACGAGCAGAAAGCGGTCGCCATCCTCCTGACCCTGCTCCACCTCGGAATCAAGAACATCAAACTGGGACCGTCGCTGCCGGCCTTCATTACCCCGAACGTGCTCAACTTCCTGGTCGAAAACTTCAACATCGGCCCCATCACCACGGCCGAGGAAGATCTCAAACAGATTCTCGGCTGATTGAAAAAGTAACAACGCAAAAACGCCCGGTGGATTTCCACCGGGCGTTTTTGCGTTCGAGACCGATTTTTCTACGAATTACTTGAATTCGGCGCGGCGGTTCTGGGACCAGGCGGCTTCGTTCGAGCCAAAGGCCACCGGCTTTTCCTCGCCGTAGCTGACGATACGCAGGCTTTCCGGAGCAACGCCAAGAGAGACCAGGTAATTGCTGGCGGCACGGGCACGGTTCTCGCCCAGGGCCATATTGTACTCGTCGGAGCCACGCTCATCGCAGTGACCTTCGATAACGATGTTGGCGCTGGGGTTGGCCTTCATCCATTGAGCGTTCTGCTGAAGAATGGCCTTGGAACCTTCGGAGAGGACATAGCTGTCAAACTCGAAGTTAATGGTTTTCATCCCCATCTGGTCATTGCCGACACGCAGGTCGCTCGCCGAGGATTGACGGCCCGAATTGTCCACCGGAGCCGAAGCAACGGGAGCAGCGACGGCAGTGGGAGCTTCGAGGTTTTCGGCGACCTGGGTTTTCTTGGCGCAACCGAAGGAGACAGCACAACAAACGATCATCATGGCCCAGCAGAAGACATTCTTTTGCATTGTTTTGTTACCTTTCCAGTGTAGGTTGATTGAACCGCCGCACATGCGGACAGCGTGAAAAAACAGGGGAAATAATTTACAGATCACTCCGTGACATGAGCATCTGTCGTGAAAAAAATATATTTACGGAGAGAACCCGGGAGCGGGCCAAAAGAGCTAGGCGGGGGGAATGAAAATAGTCGTATACCCTTCGGGAAGTTCACGTTTCGTCATGGAAGGATAGGCCAAACGCGAAACCTGAAGTCTTTCCGTCAAGACAAAGTCGGCGCAGGGCACGGGAAGATCCATCCCTTGGCCCTTGACTTTGCAATGAGCGGCTTGCGGCTTGGTATCGCCATCGAGCATGACGGCAACCTTGGCGAGGACATCCTGCACGGGAACGACGAATCCGTCGTGACTCACGCTACTCAGGCGGATGCCGAAGAGGGCGAAGAGGAGTGCTGTCGCGATAAATTTTCGCAGGATTCCGTTGTTGATCATCGCCCGACAATAAAGGTCAAAAATGACTGATAATTTGCGAAAGCGGATGGAAATTACCACTTCTAATGACATTGTCAATAGAATTTTTTTTGACCTTTTCCAGGGGCCGGTCATGCACAAAAAATACACTTAAAAACGAGATGTTGCATAAATCAGAGTGAAATCGCGAACAGCCATTTGCAGCGGCTGTTCGCGACCGTCAGTCGATCAATTCAGCAGTTCGAGGGCGCGGCGCAATCGCACCAGAGTACGTGTCTGACCCAGCACTTCGACGACTTCGTGGATTCCGGGACTGGTTGTGCAGCCGACCAATGCGACGCGCACCGAGGGGCCAAATTTACCGAGCTTGAGCCCGGTTTCGTCCATGACGTTTTGAAAAGCAGCGACAATACCGTCATGGGACCAGTCGGTACAGGCTTCCAGATGGCGGATCAGCGCTTCGAAAGGTGTTCTCTTGTCGGCGGTGAGAAACTTGGCCGCCGCTTCCGCGTCGAATTCCACTTCCGACCGGTAGTAAAAGGCCGCGCCTTCGGCCATCTCCACCAGGGTGCGCGCCCGTTCCTGAAGGGTTTTCACCGCCGCCGGCAAATCCGGACCATTTTCGGTGGAAAGCCCCAGCTTGGCGAGAAACTCCCTGAGCAGTGTCGCCAGCCGCTCGGGGTCGCCGGACTTGATGTAGTGTGCATTGAGCCAGAGCAGTTTTTCGGGATTAAAGACCCCGGCGGCGCGGCCCACCTGTTCGAGGGAAAACTTCTCGATCAGTTCCGCCATGGAGAAGATCTCCTGATCACCGTGGGACCAGCCCAGGCGCGCCAGATAGTTGACCAGCGCCTCGGGCAGATAGCCCTCCTCCTGGTAGGCCATCACCGAGGTCGCGCCGTGGCGCTTGGACAGGCGGCTCTTGTCGGCGCCGAGAATCATCGGCACATGGGCGAACACGGGAACCTGATAGCCGAGGGCGGTGTACATGGGAATCTGCCGGGGAGTGTTATTCACATGGTCGTCGCCACGGATAATCAGGTTGACCCCCATTTCCGCGTCATCCACCACCACCACGAAGTTATAGGTCGGGGTACCGTCGCTGCGCTGGATGATGATGTCGTCCAGTTCTTCGTTGCGGAAAGTGATCGGTCCCTTGATCCGATCGACGAAGGTGACCTCTCCATCCTGTGGGGATTTGAAGCGGACCACGAAGGGGGCATCCGCCGCCGGAGGCCGGTTTCGTTCACGACAGGTGCCGTCATACTTGGGCTTGCCGCCGCTTTTCATGGCCGCTTCGCGCTTGGCGTCGAGCTCTTCTTGGCTGCAATAGCAGCGGTAGGCCAAGCCTTTATCGAGCAGTTCTTGCACCTTGGCTTTATAAAGATCGAAACGATCGGACTGGTAATAGGGCCCTTCGTCGTAGCTCAGTCCCAGCCAGGTCATGGCTTGAAGAATGGCATCGACCGATTCCTGCGTGGAACGGGCCACATCCGTGTCCTCGATCCGGAGAATGAAGGTCCCCCGCTCTTTTTTCGCCAGCAGGTAATTGAAAAGCGCCGTGCGGGCGCCGCCGATATGCAGATAGCCGGTGGGGCTGGGGGCGAAACGAAGACGTAAATCCGACATCAAACTCTCCTGTGGTTCAGCGCTGAAAAAGGGTGAAAAATTCGAGCCCGCCGTAAGCGAGCCCGATTTATACTGCATCCCCCGGGGATTGACAAGGGGCATGGGGGCTTGCCGGGTCAGGACAGGACGACCCCGGCGTAACCGACGACCGCGGACTGATCGCCGGTGATGTCGCCGGAATTGCCGTAGCGGACCAGGGTCGCCCGGCTTGCTCCGGCAAGGCGGGCCGCCTCCAGCATCGCCACCGTCGGCAGCACGCCGCACATGCTGATGCGTCTGTCCCGCACCGTGCGATAGAGCCCTTCGGGATCGAGGGCGATAATCCGTTGCAAGGCACGTTCGTCCTTTTCCCGGGCAACGGCCCCCGGTTCGTAATGGGTCATATCGGAACTGGCGACCATCAGCACCTCGCCGGGATGAGCCGCCAAAACCCGGGCCAAGGCGGCGCCGAGTTCGAGCAGTTCTTCGAGGGAAAGGCGCCCGAGACACAGGGGCACAATCCGGCAATCGGGGGCAAGTACCTGCAAAAAGGGAAGTTGCACCTCCAGCGAATGTTCCGCCAGATGCGCCCGGGGATCCTTCGACAGCAGCGGACAGTCCGTCAAAAGTTCCCCGGAAAGAACCTCATCGGTGGCGACGGAGCCCAAGGGCGTCTGCCAGTTGCCCGCTGGAAACAGGGCCGCGCTCTCCCCCAAGCCATGATGATTGGGACCGAGGAGGATGACCCTGGGGGGAATCCGCACCTGGGCGAAGACGGAACCGGCAATCGCCCCCGAATAAACATACCCGGCATGGGGCACCATGACCCCCAACGCCGCGATCTTTTCAGCGGCAGGCGGGCAATAACCTTCGATCAGTCGGCGCAGAGACTGGGCGTTATCGGGATAGAACTGGCCGGCTACGGCGGGACTTCGGTTCATGGGCACCTCCCCGAATCAGGAGCTGAGGGTCGCGACGATCATGCGCGCGCCGATCACCAGCAGCATCACCGCGAATATTTTTACAAGTTTAGCGTGACTGAAACGTCCGGCAAGGCGAACGCCAAGGCGGGCGAAAAGCATGGTGAAGGGAATGACCAACCCGGCGGCGAGGAGATTCACATATCCGAGGGAATGAGGGGGAAGTTGAAGATGGTTCCAGCCGTGATAGATATAGGACAACACTCCGAAAATCGCCGAAATGGCGATCAGGGCGCTGGAATTTCCCACCGCCAAATGCATCGGCATGCGCAACCACATGAGCATCAGCGGCACCACGATAAAGCCCCCGCCGGCCCCGAAAAAAGCCGAAAAGAGCCCGCCGATCAGGCCAATGAGCAGGAGTCGCCCCCAAGGTCGAAAATCGGGCTCTTCGGGTGGCAACCGGGGATCGGAAAAAAACATTTTCCCCGCCGCCAGAATCTGCATTCCCCCGAACAGGATCTTCAGCCAATCGCCGGAAAGGGAGGCGGCGAAAAAAGCCCCGAGCAGCGCCCCGCCGATGCCGCCGACAGCCATGCGCATCACTTGCCGCCACTGGACATTGCCCCGTCGGCGATGCCCCAGGGTGCTGCTGACGGCGGAGGGAATGATAACGCAAAGGCTGGTGCCGAAAGCGGCATGCACGACGATCTCGGAGGGGATCCTCACCGCTTCGAAGGCCCAGAGAAACAGGGGAACCAGGATGATGCCGCCGCCGATGCCGAGCAGACCGGCCAGCAGACCGGCCAGCGAACCGGTCAGGGCGAAGAGAAGCAGAACCTGGGGAGCGAGCAACGACATGCGCACCGTCCGAAACGAAAAGAGCCGGCCCACAAGGACCGGCTCTTTTGCTGATGATGGAGGCCCCGACCCGATTTGAACGGGTGATGGAGGTTTTGCAGACCTCTGCCTTACCACTTGGCGACGGGGCCGAAATTTTCAACAGGTGCCGTCTAAGGCCCGGTATTGATAACAAATCCCCCAGGCCCCTGTCAAGGGGAAAACGAGAATTAAATCCTTCGTCAACCCCCTTATCCCAGGGCCTTTGAAGGGCCGATTAATCCCGCTTCAGCTTACTGGTCACGGATTGCATCTTTCCGGCCATGGTATGTTCTTCCCTATCCCGGCGGTCGTCGATTTTAATTAGCGTCGATACCCTCCCCGCGCCGGCGGAAAAAGGCGACTCGTGCATTTTCCGTAGCAACGGAAAAATCTTTTCCAGATCTCCCTCGATGATCGTCCCCATGGGCGTCAACTGATAATTGAGACCGCTCTTCTCGACCAGACGCAGACACCCGGCGACAAAGGCCGAAACTCCCGCTCCGGCCGTACCCAGGGGCGTCACACTCACTTCCACCACCGCCATGATAATCTCCTTAACGACTGATTTTGATCCACAGATGCCGCTGCCCGCCGCCGGCGCGAAGGACGTTGCCGACCTTGTCGCCGACTGAAATGCCTTCAAGATGACCGCCAAGATCGATCCACTCGTCGAACGGAGCCTCCACCCGCGTGGCCACCTGCGAGAAATCGATGGCGCCGCTGTCGGCCGATGTCGACTGATAGGGGGAAATGTCGAGGACAACCCCCTCCCCTTGCAGATTCGGACGCACCAGAAACCCCTCGGCCAGATCCTGGAAGTCCGTCACCTCGACCAGGCCGCGCCTATGCCCACCCATATAGGCGCGGATGCGGGCATAGGGACGGCGTTGCCCGACCTCGATCAACGCCGTTTCTCCATCCAGCACCTGAACGAATTGTTCCGTTTTCTGACTGCGGCTACCGAGGGTCCTCCCCCCCTCTTGGCTGCGAACGCTGCCGGTGGAGGTCGAAAGAATGGTCCCCCCCCCATCCCCGATGGCGGCGCTCGACTGTTCCTGGCGCACAGCGATCCGCAACATCGCGCGCGGGGTGTCTAGTTGCGCGACGAGCTTTTCCAACGCCGCCAGATCCTTGGACGGTGCCCGCAGAATCAGTCGATTATCCAGGGCGCTCACCGCTCCGGAACTCCCCAGCATGGACTCAAGCACTACAAGCAGTTCCTCGGCCTGTCGATGTTTGAGTTCAATGACCCGCATCTCGCCACTGGCGGCCCAGACTACTTGAGAAAGAAGCAGCAGCAGAACTAAAAATCCGGTAAAACTGCGGCAAGCCATGATTACTCCCAGAGGCTGGCGAATTTACTTAAGGAAAACGAAAAACCCGAGTTTGAAGTATACCCCAAAGTTATACCCCAAGCAAAAACAGGTTACGGATTAAAATCCGTAACCTGTTGATTTTATGGCGGCCCCGGCGCGATTCGAACGCACGACCT
>CALJLX010000017.1 GCA_937982495.1 uncultured Desulfuromonas sp. | reverse complement strand
CGATGCTCTTGCCGCCTTCGGCTTTGGTGAGGCCGCTCAGGTCGACATCCTCGGCCTTGGTCGCGCCGATCGGCGGATGCCCGCTGGGCATTTCCCCGGTCGCGGGGGCGGCAGCGGCGGCCGCAGCCATGCCTTCAGCGCCGCCCACCATGACGGCCGGGACAAAGTAGACCATGTCGAAGTCGCGATTCAGGGTCTTGCTGTGATAGTTGGGCATCGGCATTCCTTCCGGAACGGCAACGCTGTCGCCGACCTTGACCTGGAACTCGGGAGCCGCCGCCCAGATTTTCTCGCTGCCGGTATCGACCTGAACGTAGGTATAGCCGGCCGCATTCATGGTTTCCACGACGGTACCGGTTTTAGCCTGCGAGGCGGGAGGGGCCGGCGTCTCGGCCTGGGCCTTGGGCGCCTCGGCGCTTTTCGGCGCTTCATTTTTGCAGCCGGCCGCCAAGGTCAGGGCCAGGGCTCCGATGGACAGGTAGAAAAGGTGTTTTTTCACGGTTTTTCCTCCAATGGGGTTGGTCTTGCGGGCGTCGTGCCCGTGGTCGTTGTTTTTCTTGCTTGGTTTTTCAGTGTTGGGAAAGTTAACACAGGCAGGGGTGTGAAACAAGGGGCTTTTGGTCCCTTTATATGTGCGCGAATGCACGTTCGCGCCTTGCATTCAGGGCAAAGCGGAGCGCACGCGAGAAATGGAGCGCCCCGGTGTTGCATCCCTTCCCGGCTCGTGGCATGATCTGCCGGTTTTTATTTCTCAAGGACGGGAGGTTTTGGCGGCATGGTTCGTAACGATGATCTGGTGGCCATTTTCCATTCCATTCATCGGGTCATGAAAGCCGAGAAGCTGCTGAAGCAGGCCCGGGTCGACATTCTGCTGATTCCCGTCCCGCGCCAACTCAGCTCCGATTGCGGTCTCGCCATCCGCTATCCCGCCCTGTCCCGCAAAGAGGTGGAAGCGGTACTGGAGCGGGAGCGGTTGCTCCCCGAAGAGCTCTACCTCTTCCGGGACGGCGTTTTTCACCGGCAATCCCCGTAAAAAGCCCTCGCACCGCCCAGAGTTTTTCCTTGACAGAAAAACCGGGCTTCAACTATAGTCCCCATTTCGGCGTTACCCCTATCCCTAGTGACTTGCGAATGCTCGACAACCTTACCGAAAAGTTCGACTCGATCTTCAAGAAGCTGCGCGGTCACGGGCGGCTGACCGAGGAGAATATCAAGGATGCCCTGCGTGAAGTGCGTTTGGTTCTGCTTGAAGCCGACGTCAACTTCAAGGTGGTCAAGGATTTCGTCGAGGCGGT
>CALJLX010000016.1 GCA_937982495.1 uncultured Desulfuromonas sp. | reverse complement strand
ATGCTGAAGTTCCGCCAGGGAACCGGGGAGGAGTGAGCATGGCCGCGCTGCAATGGGAAATCCGTCGGCATCAGGCGGCGATAGCGGGACGGGTGGTCGATGCCGAGACGGGAAAGGCGATGTCCGGGGCCCGGGTGACGGTCACGGTCGGTCCCCTGAGTTGGGAAAGCCTAAGCGGGGATGACGGTCATTTCCACTTCCTCGACCTGCCCGACGGCGCCTATGGGGTGACGGCGAGCTATCCGCCGGGAGGAAGTCGTTACGGCATCGCCCAGGTCGACGCCGTGGTCGGCCGCGACGGGACCGGGCGCATCCAGCTTGCGACGGCCGATCTTTCCCTGCCGGCGACCACGGTGCGTGGTCGCATCATCCGGCCCGGCGGCCAGGGGGTGGTCATGGCCGAAATTGTACTCGAAGGCAGCGGTGAACGGACTTACAGCGCCGCCGACGGCCATTACGCATTGGTTGGGGTGGAAGCGGGCTTGCGTCGGGTACGGGTTCGCGCCCAGGGTTTTCAGCCGGCGATGCGGGAGGTGACCCTCGCCGCCGCGGGCGCGGTCGCGACCCTGAACCTGACGCTGATATCGGTGTGAAGTCTTTGTAAAAACGAGGCAAAAAACCAAAGCCGAATCATGGCGGATAAATGACAACGCGGCATAAACCAGGACAAGGGAGGATGGCATGGCTGAGTATCTAGCGCCAGGAGTATTCGTTGAGGAAGTACCGTCGGCGATCAAACCGATTGCCGGAGTAGGGACCAGCACCGCCGGTTTCGTCGGCATCTCGGCCAATATCGCCGACACCGCCATGCCGGCCAAGCCGGCGGGGGGCAACTACACCCAGGCGGCGGCCCTCGATCCCCAGCCGATCAACAGCTGGGAGGAATTCAAGCAGAAGTTCGGCGATTTCCAGACCGCCAACCAGTATCTGGCCCACGCCGTCTACGGCTTCTTCAATAATGGCGGTACCCGCTGCTGGGTCAATCGGGTGACCTCCGTCGACGACGTCGACAATGCCGTCGACCAGTTCCAGGCCATCGATGAAATCGCCATCGTCGCCGCGCCCCTGCCGCCGGAAGCGGTTGATGCGAGCGTGACCCAGAGCGCCCTGAACGCCATCCACGCCCATCTCGTCGCCCATTGCCAGCTGATGGAAGATCGGGTCGCGATTCTCGACAGCGTGCGCGATGTGGACAGTGACAACCTAGTCATCAGCACCGACGATTCGGGCATCTGGCGGCCGGCGGCCAATCCCAAGGGTTACGGCGCTTTCTATTTCCCCTGGATTCAGGTCGC
>CALJLX010000015.1 GCA_937982495.1 uncultured Desulfuromonas sp. | reverse complement strand
CCTGGCTGTAGCTGATCAGGGCGCCGAGGCTTAAAGACAACCCTTCGGCGAGATCGAAACCATGGCCGATGGAGGCGGTGAAGAACAGTCCGTCTTCCTTGGCCTCATCCCAGTCGTAGTAGGCTTTCAACGTCGGCTCGAGTACGGTGTTCAAGGTCAGGCCGACATAAGCCTCGTTGGTATCATCCAGACCGTCAAGATTGTAGAAGATGTTGCCGACGCTTAGAGAAACGGTGTCATTGAGGCTGAAGGTGTAATCGAGAGTGATGTCGGTTTCGGTCGCTTCGCCCGACTTGAAGGTTGGTTTGTCGTCATTGGCCTGGATATTGGTCCAGTAGCTGAGGGTGAACCCCTTGTGGCTCAGGTCCATGCCCCCCTGGATGACACCGACGCCGCCGCTCAGATCGAAACCGCGCCACAGGTACTTGTCATAAAAGCCGACATAGGCGCCGCCTTCCACCTCCACGGCCGCCGAGGACGTGCCGGGACAGGTCACTCCAAAGATCGAGGCCGCACAAAAAATCACCCACATTTTTTTCATGTTCTTTCCTCCTGGTTAAGGGTAAGGATTGGACGTCACTTCCGTCAGTTGATATTCCGCCCCTGGAAGTAGGGATAAGCCTCCATACCGATTTCCGCCACGTCGCTGCCGACATACTCCTCTTCCTCGGAAACCCGCAAACCGATGGTGTATTTGATGGCTAGCCAGACCAGGCTGCTGCAGAGGGTCACGAAGGCGCCGATGGCGACGACGCCGAGCAACTGGGTCAGGAAACTGGTTTCGCTGTTACTGAAGGGGACCGCCAGGGTTCCCCAGATGCCGCAGACCAGATGGACGGAGAGAGCACCGACCACGTCGTCGATTTTGAGCTTATCGAAAAAAGGGACCGCCAGTACCACCAGTATCCCGCCCACGGCGCCGATAAGAATCGCGCCCCCCGGCGAGGGCGCCGCCGGACCGGCGGTGATGCTGACCAGACCTGCGAGGGCGCCGTTCAAGGCCATGGTGACGTCGACCTTTTTGTAGAGCAGCTGCACCAGGATCATCGACGCGATCATTCCGCCACAGGCGGCAAGGTTGGTGTTGATGTAGACATTGGCCTGCTCGATGGCGCTGCCGGCGTTGCCCAAGGCCAGGGCGCTGCCGCCGTTGAAACCGAACCAGCCCATCCACAGAATGAAGGTGCCGATGGTCGCCAAGGTCAGGTTGGAGCCGGGAATCGGATTGACCTTCCCCCCCTTGGAATACTTGCCCTTGCGGGCGCCAAGAATGACGGCGCCGGTGAGGGCCGCCCAGCCGCCGACGGAATGAACCAGGGTCGAGCCTGCGTAGTCGGAAAAGCCCATCTCGCTCAACCAGCCTCCGCCCCAGACCCAGGAACCCTGGATGGGATAGATGAGCCCGGTGAGGACGACGCAGAAGAGCAGAAACGACCAGAGTTTGATCCGTTCAGCGACACAGCCGGAAACGACCGAGCAGGCGGCGCCGCAGAAGACCATCTGGAAGAACCAGTCGGAACCCGCCGCGTATTTGGCGGCGTAATCTCCGGCCAGCGCCGCCGAATCGTCCGCCGCCCAAAGCCCCAGGCTGCCCATGATCCCGCCGTCGACCCCCTTGTACATGAGGTTGTAGCCGACCAGGTAGTAGAGGATCCCGGCGATGCCGAAAAGGGAGATATTCTTGAGACAGATGGTGGCCACATTCTTCGTCCTGACCAGACCCGCTTCGAGCATGGCGAAACCGGCGGCCATCCACATGACCAACACGCCGCTGATCAAGAAGGAAAAGGTGTTGAGGATATAGGCCACCTCCGTCAGGGGTGCCTCCTCGGCCAGGACCGGCCAGGGCAAGGCCAGGAGCAGCCCGAAACCGATGTACTTGAAAAACCTTTTCATGTCGCTTCCTCCCGCTGGGTCAAGGTGATGAGAGGCGGAAACCCTCCGCCTGCCTGTTCGCTCTCGCACCGGATGGGGGCATTCCTCCCCGCTTCCTGGCGCATCGCCGAAGCCGCCGTGCATTGCCAAGCTCTTTAGCATCAGCAATGCCAAACAGATAATGTGTTTGTTTTCGGTAACTTACAGAAATATAAGAAAATTTTCCGCCTAAAATACCGGCAGCAAAGGGGGGTGCTGCCACTTAACCGGGCAGCTGGGAAGCGCGGAAAAAAAGACACCTGATGCCTTGGAAGGGGAGCTGGGGCGCGGGGCGGGAGATTTTTCTTGTCAGAAACGCGGGGCTATGGCTATACTCGATTCAACCGGAAAGCCTCTCTACCCTGTATGTGTGGTCAGAACGCCCGAGCGGAATAATTTTTTTACGGGATCGATTCAGGGGCGTTGTGAGCCAGCCCACCTTGAGTGGGACGCCTGATATGCCTACAAGAGATTCCACCTTTTTGGGACTCGCTGGAGGCCCAATGACCCACGACAGGCGTGGAGAGTTTTCGGAAAAAGCGCTCACCGCCAAGGGGGGCGCTTTTTGTTTTCCCACAAAAAAAGTCGAGGCGAAACTCGCCTCGACTTGCTGATTTTTATGTCCGGTTCAGTGCAAAAAGGAAAACCCTCCCCCTCCCTTTCTCCAGCCACACCTCAGGAAAGATCCGTTCCGATGGAAACTGAAAGCACCAACGCCCCCTTACGCATCCAAATGCCCGACAAGGAAATCATTCTGATCGGCACCGCCCACATCTCCCAGGCTTCCGTCGACCAGGTCCGGCAAGTCATTGAAACGGAACACCCCGACGCCGTCTGCGTGGAACTCGATGCCCAGCGCCTGCAATCCCTGCGCAACCGCAATCAGTGGGAATCCCTGAATGTCCTCCAGGTCATCAAAAAAGGCCAGGCGCCTTTTCTGATGGCGAACCTGGCCCTGGCTTCCTACCAGAAGCGCATGGGACTGCAAACGGGGGTCAAGCCGGGAGCCGAACTGGCCGCCGCCGCCGATCTCGCCGAGGAGAAACGGATACCGGTGGCGCTGGTGGACCGCGACATCCGCACCACTCTGCTGCGCGCCTGGCGCAAGACCGGCCTGTGGAAGAAGATGAACCTGCTCGCCACGCTGCTGGCCGGCCTTTTCGAAAAAACCGAAATCGACGAAGAAGAACTGGCGCGCCTGCGCCAGAGCGACACCCTTTCCGCCATGCTCGAAGAGATGGGCACCATTCTCCCCTCGGTCAAAACCATCCTGGTGGATGAGCGCGATACCTACATGGCCCACCACATCCGCAACACCCCGGGCACGAAAGTCGTCGCGGTGGTCGGCGCCGCCCATCTGCCCGGCATCAGCCGACAGCTGACGGAGGAAATTTCCGACGGGACCATCGCCGAGATCTCCACCATCCCCGAAAAACCCGCCGCCTCGAAAATCGTCCCCTGGCTCATCCCCGCCCTGGTGATCCTGCTCTTCGTCGGCGGCTTCCTCTTTGGCGATCCCAAAAAAATCGCCGATGCCGCCCTGGCCTGGATTCTCGCGACCGGACTGCTCTCGGCACTCGGCTCGCTCCTCGCCTTCGGCCATCCCCTGACCGTTCTCGCGTCCTTTCTCGGCGCCCCCATCACCACCCTGCATCCCGCCATCGGCGTCGGGTTCATCACCGGCATCGTCCAAGCCTTCGTCGCCGCGCCGACGGTACGCGACCTGGAGAGGGTGCCCGACGATATGACCTCGGTGCGCGGCTGGTGGGGCAACCGCATGACCCGGGTGCTGCTGGTCTTCTTCTTTTCCTCCTTCGGCGCCTCGGCGGGAACGCTGATCGCCTTCGGCTGGCTGAAAGATCTGTTCTGAGGGTCAGGGGCGATAGCGCCAGAGGTCCAACGCGGCCTGCATATCGAGATCGCGCTGATAGTAGTCGGGACGAAACTGCATGACGCCCTCATCGTCGACCCAGGCGGTCCAGTAAAGAAGCCGCACGGGCAGCGACTCTTTCAATGAAACCCGACGCGGCTTGCTCTGGCTCATGGCCGCCTCCAGTTCCTCCCGGGACCAGCCCTGGGGTTCGAGCAGATAAAAGGCCAGATCGAAGGGGCGTTCGATTCGAATGCAGCCGGAACTGAAAAGCCGCACCCGCTTCTTGAACAGATGACGTTCCGAAGTGTCGTGAAGATAGACGGCCAAGTGGTTGGGGAACATAAACTTCACTCGCCCCAAGGGATTCCAGGGACCGGGCTTTTGCCGCAACATCCCCGGAAAATTATTCGCCGTCACCGTACTCCAGTCAATGCCGGCGGGATCGATGATCGCCCCGGAGTTGTTCCAGGAGACGATCTCAAAATGTTTTTGCGCCAGCCACCCCGGATTTTTACGGATCAGCGGCAGCTTGTCCTCGCGCAGAATGGTCGGAGGCACACTCCAATAGGGAGAAAGCTCCAGATAGGTCATGGTCCCGAAAAAGACTGGAGTTTTACGGATTTCAGTACCGACGATGACCGCCATCTCCATCACCGGTTGCCCGTTGTCCACCAGCTTCAGGGTAAAATCGGGGATATTTACTTCAAGATAACGGGACGGCGTCGGCTTCGGCAGCCAACGCCACCGCTCCAGATTCCATTCGATCTGCCGCACCCGTTCCTCCACCGAGACGTTGAGTTCCGCCAGGGTACGCGGCCCGACCACGCCGTCCACATCCAACCCGTGCAAGCGCTGAAAATCCCTGACCGCCTCCAGCAACTCTCCGGACAGCAGGTCGTCCGGCTCGTTTTCCGGCCAGATCCGGTCCGAAGTCGCGCGCAGACGCTCCTTCAGTTGCCGCACCCGCTCATGACGCATACCGGGACGCAAGGTTTCCCCCGGCTCCACCTTCGGCCAGCTCCCCGTCGCCGCCCGCTGCCTGTAAATCTCAAGCTGCTCCATCAACCGGACATACCCCGGATCCTTCGGCACCAGCCCCGCCAAAACCTCGGCGAAGCGCCCCTGCCGTAAAGCCTCTTCCAGCACTAGCGCCGGGTCTGTTGCCCGATCACCGAGTTCCGGCGCTTCCCGCAGGTGCGCAAAGGCCATGCGCCCCACGAAATGATCCCGCGTATACATCCAAAAAGCCTCGGTCAAGACCAGATCGAGACGAGCCAGGGCACAGGGATCGCAGAGCATGCCGTGGCGAGGCATCTCCCCGGCCAGGGCCAGCAGTTCGGCCATCGGTCCGACATGATAATCTTCCGGAATCAGCCCTTCCGCCGTGCTCTTTCGCAGGGTGTCGAGCAGTACGAGAGATTCGGGCCGAGGCCCCTGATCACCGATCCACAGCGGCTGATTTTGCCGCTCGGAATAGATCCGCGCCAGTGGGGCTTCGATCCGGATCACGCCGGAAGCCAGCGCCAGTCTCCCGGTCGCGGAAATCGGCTCAAGGAGCGAGAGCAGCTCACCTTGAACCTGTTCCCTGAGGGATAAGGCGGATGCCGGGAGGGAAGAACTCAAAAGGAGAGCGAAGAACAGTAGAACCGCGACAGCGACCAGGCGCATTGCAAAACCCCTCGACATAGTTTCAGATTCAGGGCAACGAATGAAACGGAACAAGCCTCGCTGGAAAAAGCATTTCCTTAATGATACTCGCCGACGGCTGAGTTTGCCAGTCCCGCCAAGGAAAATAAAAACGGGAAAGGCCCGAAGCCTCCCCCGTAAAGTCACAAGACAACATGACCGAGGATTCCTAACCCCCTGATTCGACCGCGGCGGCCCCCGCCCGGAAAAACCCGCGCCGGGCAGGACCGACTAGCGAACAGGCCGTTCCCGGCAACCGCTCCGCGCGGGGGCGCCGCCGACATCGCCTTTCTGTTCCGTGTAATAGTCGGGAATGCTAAAGATATGCTCGGATATTTCGGTCAATACGGCATTTTTCCAATGGGCCGTCAGCTTTTGCTCCGCATCCTCCCAGCGCAGCGGGTATCCGGGGAGATCCTCGGCCTCCCAGAGCAAGCCTTGGTATTTTCGTCCGCCCGGTTGTTCAATATAAACCTGATACCTAACCGCCTTATGACCGTCGATTTCTTCCCGCAGCGGCAGTCCCCGTTTGTCGATACGCAGGGCCGGATCGAAAAAATGCGGGATCTGACTGCTCAAAACCTTGACGGGAAACTCTTGATATTTGCCGGCCATCGGGGCCAGCGCCCACGCCCGGCCCTGGCCGTAATCGGCAATGACATCGGAAAAAGCTCGGCCGGAAGACACCGACATGCGGATCAGTCCGGGCCGTGCCCAAATTCGCGACACAGAAATCGAATCCTGAACGCGAACCTCCATATCGGCAACGTAGGTCAGGACGGCATGGGCCACCGGAACCGGGAGAACGATAAACATCAGGAGAACAAGGAACTTGGCGAAGGAGTTCATTTCGAGGCCCGAGTCGATCCCCCGCGGCAAGGCCGCGGGGGACTCTTGACAATTATTTTTTCCCGCTGGCTTTGATCTGCTTGACCAGCAAGCTATCCGAGGCGCTGTTATTGGCCAGGTTGATTTCCTCCGCCACCCCACTGACGACGGCGGTGGCGGTCACGGTGGTCAGATAAGTCGGGGCCGTCCATTGAAAAGAGATGAGACTCGGTCCGCCGGCTGTGTCGGTTGTAAAGCTGGTGCGATAATCATCCAGCAATACCCCATTCTGATCCTTTACCTCGACGGTCAGAATGCCGCTGGCGGCGCCGGCGACTTCATTGTGCAGCAGAACGTCGATATCGCCGCTCTTCCCGCCCGTAACCGCGGGAAGGGAAATGCTGTCGAGGGTGACGTCCGGCAGGGCCGCCGGCGGAGGGTCCTGATTATCCGGGTCTTCGTAGCTAATCAGCAGTTGGGCATCGTAAATTTCGTTCCCCGAATATTCCCCCTTGATGTAAACCATCAGGTCAAAATCGGGAGTGAGCGGACAGCCGTCGGCGGTAAAGCTGTCCTGGACCAGATCGCCTTTTTCCGGATTGATGTCGAGGTAGCGGTACCAGTTGGCGCTTTGCGCGAGAATCGAATGGCCTTCCTCATCCTTGACGCTGAGCAGGTCGAGGCTGGTGGTGGTGAGGGTATCCCGCTCATATTGCGGCAGTTCGACGCCGGGCAGATCCTGGCCATACTTGCTCGACTTCAGACGCCAGCGAGGGTTGGGGCCACCGAAAGGATCTCGATCGAGAGTCGTATACCAGGCATTGGTGTAATAGTCGACATATTCGGGGGTGCCGTCCAGATCCCGGTCGTAGACAATCGGAGTCGTCTGGCGCAGAACCGTCCCGGCGGGGATGAAATCGCCGTCCCCTTCCGTCGAGTCGACGGCCGAAACCCAGGTGCCGGCGGGAAGCCCGGAACAGGCGCCGGGCGCCGTCGCCGGAGCGCTCGGGCAAACGGTATATTTTGGCAGGATGCCGGTGGCGGATTCGTTTTCAAAGTCCTCCGGGCGCAATTGATCGTTGGGACTGTTGGAAATCAGGTGAGTGACCAGCAACCGCGCCGACGTCACCTTGTAGTCGGCTCCGGGGGCCTTCCAGGCCTCCGGCAGCGGCAGGGTCGTATAAAGACGCAGTTCCGTCGGTTTTTTGTTCAGATTGCCCCACATGAAAAGGATTTTCCCATCGTCCTTCATACGGCTGCTGAAATCCCCCACATTCAGGGCATTTCCGGACATATCGTACTTCACTTCAACCAGCGGCGGCATCCAGGGGGCATTGAGCACATGATCCATGACCAGCCAGTGCTCACTGGCCGCCTTCACCGAATTCCCACCGAGACCGGCGGCCCATTCTCCCCGCAGGAGGCCGCTGAGAAAACGCGGCGTGACCTGGGTGATGGTCGCCACGCCTTTGACATTTCCGGATTCATCCGCGATGTTGCGAATCTGTCCGTTGTCGTAAACTCCGTCCATGGGTAGGGGAACGGGCACTGAAAAGTCCTGAACCTGATAGCCGTAGGCGTTGTCGATCCCATAATAAAATTGCCCATCCTTGGGGTCGCGAACCTGTTGCGAACTCAGGCACGCCATCCCGAAAAGGTTATCGTCGCACATCACATCATTGATGCTGAAAACGTGCTTAGGTGAGGTGTAGTTGACCGTCTCTCCCCGCGCATCGGCAACGGCGCCAAGGAGCAGTCCGGTTAAGGCGATTGACCAAATTCTATTTGGATAACGCAACTTTCTCATTTTTTCCCCCATTATTCGTTGTCGGGTGTATCGGCGGAGAGGCGGATCCTCTCCGCCGCCGTTCCGTTTTATCGGCAAACCCTGTTCCTGGCGCAGCCGGGGTCGGCGCAGTCGGTCAGTCCGTCGCCGTCGTTATCGAACCCGTCGGAACAGGCGTTTGCCGTTACTTCGGCACTACACAGACCGATACCCAGACAGTCGCTGTCGGCACAGTCGATCTGACCGTCGCCATCGTTGTCCGCGCCGTCATCACAGATCGCTTCCGTCGTGTCGATGCACAGTGGACTGCCGTCGCAGTCAAGGTCGGCGCAGTCGGCCTGGCCGTCGCCGTCGTTGTCGAGCCCGTCGCCGCAGATCTCGGCGACCGGTTCCCGGTCGTACATCGGGTCGACCCGGCCGTTGAGGTCGCGGTCGGGATAGCCCAGGTCGGCGAAACTGAGGTACTTGGGTTTAGCCGCGCCGTTATATTCGGCCTCGGTAAAGTGGCAGGCGTAGCAGGCGTCGCCGGTGTACGCCTTGTTGCTCTTGATGGCATGGCTCAGGGTGATGAAGGAGGTTACTTCGCCGAAGAAGGGCGAGAGTTCATCCATGTTCGGCGGTACCCACATGCCGAAGAAGCTCCCCGACCACATCCCCTGCCCGGCTGTTTCCAGCGGCGTGCCGACCGGGGCGTAGCCCATGTCGACGGCCATTTTGCCGAGACCGACGTTGATCGCCTTGGCGATGCCGGGATAGGTGGCGGCGCTCTGCGGGCCCGGGACCGGCGAGCCGAGCACGGTGCCGGCTTCGCTCAGGAAGATCTTGCGGTCGATCTGCAGCATCATCGGGAAGTTGTTGAGCATCGCCGCCATGTCCGGGCGCGCCGCCCAGT
>CALJLX010000014.1 GCA_937982495.1 uncultured Desulfuromonas sp. | reverse complement strand
TCCATTCCTCCAGCTGCTGGTTCTGCTGCTCTCTTTTTTCGTTTATCTTAATTAGCAGGCCCCGGACAGAGGCTGGAGGGCTGTACGGGGAGCCTACGATGCTTAGCCCCCCATCGCCTGCTTTTTCATTGGTGGTCATCATGCGGCAGTCCGGCGGGAACAATGTGGGATCATCCGTGAAAAACCGTTTTCCATCGTTCGTCACACAGGAGTAGATCTGAGCATTTCCCGTTGGCGTTAATCCCATTAGAAGCAGGATAAAGACGACGAAAGTCACTGTCGTTCGTTTAGCCGCTCCTGCACCATCTTGGATCAGGTGAATCTGCATGACATGTTCTCCTTCGGTTTAACCGAACATACAGATTGTCGGTGAGAAAACGGTGTCAGCCACATGGATCCCTCCTTGACCGGCAAGAATGGTCCGCTGCATTTCAAGTCCACTTCCCTTGATGTAGACCCCGGTCTCATCACGTTTCAGGTTGACCAACAACTCCTTTGCGTTCACCATTGCTTTTCTTCTGGACAAAAGGGCCAATCCGCACATTTCCTTCCATTTTTGCTCGGCTCGGACGTTTCAGGCGACATTATTATCCAGATAGACTGTCTGCCGATTTTCTTGCGGCGAAAGGGTCGCAAAGTCTGCCGCCTTTCTTTGTTCGGGATGAGACATCCGTCCCATTGGATGTCTTCTTTCCGGGCCTAGGTAAAATCCTTTCGAATCTTTCCGGATCGGATCCCGGTCGGTGAAAACCCAACCGGTGGCGCGGCGGAACCCGGAAATGCGGTTCGCGGCGATAAGACGGTTGAGTTGAGAGACGACCACCATGTCGTATCTTCCATCGGGGTAGAGAATGCGAATCATCATGACGAATTCCTTTCAGTCTCACTTCGTTCCCGAGCTGTGAATACTCTGGAATGCCTGGCCCGGCGTTCTTCAGGCACATGCAAGATGTTTTTCCCCGGAAGAGGGAGCATGGTATTTGACACGAACCGTTGAACCGGGTGGGGGCGTCAACCTCATCTGTGCGGAAAACCGTCCTTCTTTTACTCCCCCTCTTTTGGAGGCATATCCGGTAAGCCTCGGCGTCGCTTTAGCCATCATGTTCCCCTGCACATCGCATACAACTATATCGACATGACCCGGCAGGAAAAACTCGTGATATTTTTTTACCTTACCGGAAATGGTCAGTTTCTCCTTTTTCTGCACCGCTCGCGCTTCGGAGACGGAAGCCACGGCAGTGGATACGATATCCAAAGAGACGGAGCTTTCGCCAGACATATCAGGTCTCGGCAAAGTGCATCCACCCAGTGCGGTTGCCAGCAGAGCCAATCCCACGGTCCATTTTTGCACTTTCATAAAATTCCTCATCATCCGGTATGTGTGTTGGAAATAGTCGGCTGGGACGAGCCAAGCCGACACCGTTTTCTCAGACAGCCCCTTCGCCGCGCTCGCCCGTGCTGATGCGCACCGCCTGCTCAATATTGCTCACATAGATTTTTCCATCTCCTTTGAGACCGGTGTGAGCAGCTCTTTCGATGGCCGTGACCACATCATTCACCAGATCGTCTCTGCAAATGATTTCCACCTTGACTCCCGGGCGGCAGTCGATCTGTTCTTCTCCCTTGGTGCCACCCCAGCCGATGCCGTAGCCGCAGTTGTCGATAAGACTCACGCCGGTGAGGCCTTCGATCTTGCGCAGGGAGCGGATGACATCGTCCAGTTTGTGCTTTTTAATGTAGGCCTTGATTTCCTTCATGCCTAAACCTCCTTTTCGATCTTGACGGCGAACCATTTGTAGAGCGCCGGGATTACCAGCAGAGTCAGGATAGTTGAGGTCACCAGACCGCCGACCACCACCGTGGCCAGGGGTCGCTGCACTTCGCTCCCCGTACCGCTGGAGAAGAGCAGTGGAATGAGCCCCAGCGCCGTAGTGATGGCGGTCATCAGTACCGGGCGCAGACGCAGGCAGGCCCCTTTGATGGACGCTTCATCCATCGCCACTCCGTCGCGCAGCAGCTGATTGAGGTAGGTGACGAGCACCATGCCGTTTTCCAGGGCGATGCCGAACAGGGCGATGAAGCCAATCGACGAGGGAACCGAGAGGTTCTGACCGGTCAGCCACAGACCGACGATGCCGCCGACGAGGGCCAGCGGGATATTAAGCAAGATCAGGAAGGTGTTCTTCAGCGAGCTGAAGTTCATGAACAGCAGCAGCAGAATGACCAGCAGGGTGACCGGCACCACCAGCGCTAGGCGCTGGTTGGCCTGCTGCTGCAGCTCGAACTGCCCACCCCAGTTGACGAGATACCCGGCCGGCATCTGCACCTTGGCGGCAATGGCCTGCTGGCCCTCGGCGACGAAGGAGCCGATGTCACGACCGCGCACGTTGGTCTGCACGGTGATGAAGCGCTGGTTGTTCTCGCGGGTGATCTGGCGCGGGCCGACGATTTCCTCGATAGCGGCAAGCTGGTCGAGGGGAACCTTGGCCCCGCCGGGAGCCTTGATCAGGATATGTTTGATCGCCTCGGCATCGGCGCGGGCCTCCTCGGCAAAACGCACGAAAATGTCGAAGCGGCGGATCCCCTCGAAGATCTGCCCCGCCGTTTCTCCACCGACGGCAGTGCGGATGACATTCTGCACATCCTCGACATTGATGCCGTAGCGGGCAATGGCCTGACGGTCGATGCGGATGCGCAGCTGCGGCGTGCCGGTCACCGGGTCCTTCTGCACGTCGGCGGCGCCGGGAATCTCCCGGATCACCGCTTCGATCTCGGCCGCCTTCTCCTTGAGCACGTCCATGTCGGGTCCGAAGATCTTGATGGCAAGCTCCGCCTTGGTGCCGGTGAGCAGCTCGTCGACCGCTGCGGCGATCGGCTGGGTGACGTTGAACTGGGCACCCGGAAAGTCCTCGAACGCCTCGCTGATTTGGGCGTAGAGTTCATCAGGGTTTTCGGCGCTGGCCCACTCATCCTGCGGCTTGAGGGCGACGAAGGCCTCGGCGCTGTTGACCGGGTCGGCGTGGGCACCAACCTCGCCGCGGCCGACGCGGGTGACGACCCGAGTCACCTCGGGGAAGCGGTCCATGAGGCGCTTTTCGAAGCGCTGCATGGTCTCCTTCGACTCCTCCAGAGAGATCGACGGTGCCATGGTGGCGCGGATCAGCAGATCTCCCTCGTCGAGCCGGGGGACGAACTCCGAGCCGAGGAGCGGGAAGATCAGCAGTCCTGCTGCCAGCATTGCCACGGACAGGCCCACCGCGATGAAGCGGTGGCGCACAAAGAGGGTCACTGCCGGTTGGTAGGGAAGAAGCAGCCAGCGCACGATCCAGGCTTCCTTGGGGCCTTCGCCCTCAGCTACCGACTTGGGCCGACGCATCAGCACATGCGATGCGACCGGAGCCAGCAGCAGGGCGTAAAGGAGCGAACCGAACATGGCCAGCGAGACCGTGTAGGCCAGCGGCTTGAAGGTTTTGCCTTCGACGCCCTGCAGGGTGAACAGCGGCAAAAAGACGATGATGATAATGGCAATCGCAAAAATGATCGGCCTTCCCACCTCGGCGCAGGCGCGGCTGACTATGGATAGACGTGAATCGTCCGGATCGGCCTCGCGCAGCATGCGGTCGACGTTCTCCACCATGACGATGGTGGCGTCGACCATCATGCCGATGGCGATGGCGAGGCCCCCCAGCGACATGAGGTTGGCGCTGATGCCGAAGACCTTCATCAGGATGAAGGCGAAGAAGATCGAGAAGGGGATGGAGAGGGCCACCACGAGACTGGCTCGCAGGCCGCCCATGAAGATAAGCAGCACCCCGGCCACCAGCAGCACACCGAAAATCAGTGAATCGGTGACCGTCTTCACGCACTTGCCGACCAGGGTCGCCTGGTCGTAGTAGGGAACGACCCTGACCCCTTCGGGGAGCACCTGATTGATCTCGTCCAGTTTGGCCTTGACCTCGGTGATGACGGTAGAGGTGTTGGTGCCGATCAGCTTGAGGACCATGCCGACCACCGCCTCGCCGGCCCCGTTCATGGTCGCCAGGCCGCGGCGGATCTCGCCGCCGATGACGACGTCGGCCACCTGGTCGAGATAGACCGGGGTGCCGTCCTGCACCTTGAGCACAATACGTTCCAGGTCGTCGATTTGTTCAGCTAAACCGACCGAACGAACGATGTATTCCTCGGCGTTTTGGACCAGAAACTGGGCGCCGACGTTGCCGTTATTAGCTTCGACCTTCTCGACGATCTCGCCGATGGCGAGATCAAAACGCAACAGATCGGCGGGGCGCACCCGCACCTGGAACTGCTTCACCTCGCCGCCCAGGGAGAGGACCTCGGTCACGCCGGGGACGGTCTGCAGGTTGAACTTGATCAGCCAGTCCTGGATCTCGCGCATCTCCTCGGGGCTGCGCTTGCCGGTTTCATCCTCCAGGACGTAGAAGAGGATCTGTCCCAGACCGGTGGCGATCGGCCCCATTTCCGGATCGCCGAAGCCTTCGGGAATCTCCTCGCGGGCCAGCTGCAGGCGCTCGTTCACCAGCTGGCGGGCGAAGTAGACGTCGGTGCCGTCCTCGAAGTAGACGTTGATTACCGACAGGCCGAAATTGGAGACCGAGCGAATTTCCTTGAGCTCGGGCAGACCGTTCATGGCGGTCTCGACCGGGTAGGTGACGTACTTTTCCACCTCCTCGGGAGCGAGGCCCTCGGTCTCGGTGAAGACCTGGACCAGGGCCGGAGTGCCGTCGGGAAAGGCGTCGACCGGCAGCTGTCTGTAGCTGTACCAGCCGGCCGCAAGTATCAGCACGCCGAGCACACTCATCAGCAGTCGGCTGTGCAAAACAAAACGGATTAGTTTTTCCATGACTGCTTCCCCCCTTAGTGGTTATGTCCGTCGCCGAAGGCGCCCTTGGACAGCTGAGCCTTGATAGTAAAGGCCCCTTGGCTGACGTAGGTCTGTCCGGCCTCGAGCCCGGAGAGGATTTCCACTTGGGAGGAGTTCTGCCGTCCCAGTTCCACCGGGCGCGGCTCAAAACCATCTTCATCCTGGACGAAGACCACGCTGCGCTCCTCGAAAGTCTGCAGGGCGCTTTTAGGGACGACGATGCCGGCCGCCGTGCTGTTCACGGCCACCTTTGCGGTCACAAACAGGCCCGGGCGCAGGGTGCCGTCAGGATTGGCGAGAACCACCCGAGCTTTGGCGGTGCGGGTCTCCTCACCCACAAGCGGTCCGACCCAGGCGATCTTGCCGGTCGCCTCGGGGATGCCATGACCGACCTCGATCACCACGTTCTGTTCTTTGCGGATCTGGGCCAGGTCTTTCTGGTAGACATTGATATCGACCCATACCGAGGAGAGATCGGCGATGGTGAATATGTCAGCGTTCTCGTTGACGCTTTCACCCAAGGTCAGGTGCTTTTCAATGATGGTGCCGGCAAAAGGGGCCTGGATTTCGTAACGGGTATAGGTGATATCCTGATGTTGGGGAAGCTCTTTGATGTAGGTATCGGTGAAGCCCAAGACGTGCAGTTGCTGTTCTGCCGAGGTCACTTCGATCTGCGCTTCGGCAAGACCCTGACGAGCATCGAGGTATTCCTGTTCACTGGTGACTTTTTTCTGCCACAGCCGCTCTTCCCGTTCGAAATTGGCCTGGGCCAGCTTGCGGCGCGCGCTGGCTGCAAGGTACGCAGACTTAGCCTCAGCCAAGTCACGGCTTTCGATCACCGCCAAGACCTCACCGGCCTTGACCAAATCACCAAGGTTTTTTCTCACTTCGCGCACAATCCCGGAGATCCGGGGAACGACATGAGCCAGACGGTCGGCGTTGAGCACGATCTCACCAGGCAATTCCGCATACTGGTCGAGGGAGCCCGCAGCGGCGGTGGACAGCTTGATGCCGAATTCGTTTAGTTCTGCCACGGATAGACGGACCACTTCTTCGCCGTGCTCGTCTTCCCCGCCATGTTCATCATGTCCCTCATCGGCATGCCCGTCCTTCTCCTGTTCAGGGTGGTCCGCATCCTCGTGACTATCGTGATCAGGGGTGGTCTGGGCCAAGGCAGTAGTCGGAATTGGCCCCCAGGTGGCCGCAGCGAAAGCGAGTGCACCGACCATTAAGGAAATTAAAATTAAAGATTTGGTTTTCATCAAATTCACCTCAAATCGATAGGTTGGGTTGCGGTTTCTGAAAGTTTATCAAGCGGTGCGCCGATCAGCCGTTCCATCTCGGTACGCGTCTGGTGGTAGGTTGCCAGCGCCTGCAGGTACTGCCCTTTGACCTCGAACAGTGTCCGCTGAGCATCGAGCATCACCAAAAAGTCGAATTTCCCTTCACGGTAGCCTAATTCGGCGATCTCGAAGGCGCTTTGCGCCCCTGGCAGAATTTCATCACGCAGGGTAGTTGACTCAAAATGGGCAGTGGAGAGGCTCTGCCAGGTTTCGGCAAGTCCGGTCAGGGTTTCGGTTTCGGCTGCCAGACGTTCGTGGCGGGCCTTCTTCAAATTCGCTCGGGCTTCGCCAACACCGCCCTGATTCCGGTCAAAGAACGGCAAGGGCAGCTCGATACCAGCCACCAGGGCATTGTTGTCGGATTCTCGAAGATTGCGGACCCCAAGGCTGAAGGTCAAATTGGGGACGGCTTGGGCCCGAGCCAGATTCAGGGCGGCTTCGCGTTGTTCCAGTTCGGTGCCCCAACGTGCCACATCGGGGTTGTTACCCAGGAGGCCCAGGATGGTTTCTTCGGCCGGCAATGGCGCCAGGGTGGTCAAATCACCGACCACCTGACGGAAGTCGGTCCGCTCTCTTCCCCAGAAAGCAACCAGACGGTGCCGAGAGGCTGCCAACTCGCGGCGGGCTTTGTCAGCTGCAGTGCGAGCCGAGGCCAGTTCGACCGTGGCCCGGGTCTGCTCCAGAGGCGGAACCTTGCCGGCCTCGACCCTTGCGGCTACCGCTCCCAGGGTTTGCTCAGCCAGAAGGGCCAGCTGTTCGTTCTGGGCCACCTGCTCCTGGACGGCCAGCACTTGAATGAATGAAATGGCGGTGGCGGTGAGCACATCGAGTTTTTTGCTCTGATAGTCCCAATCGGCGAGGTCTTTCTCCAGGGTGGCGACTTGGCGGCGCTTGAGTCGCTTCCCTCCCAGCTCAACCAACTGGGAAAGGGCGATGGTAGTCTCGGCGCCATCAAAACCTTGCAGGGCGTCCTTTCCGGCGAAATTCTCCATCTCCACACCGAGAACGGGGTTGGACAAGAGCCCCACCTGAAGGGCTGCGGCGTCCCTGGCGCGAATTTCTTCGTCAAAAGCGGACAGAGTTTGGTTGTGTTTCAAGGCCAGACTCAGAGCCTCGGCCAGAGTGAGGACTTCGGTTCCGGGTTCTGGAACGGCTGACGGTTTTGTGGAAACGGATACTTCGGTTTCGGTTTCCGAAATGGTTGTTTCGAAGGCACCCGTCCCCTGTGACCAGGCGGATGATGCCACGACAACAACCAGAAAAACCGGCAGGACAAATCGTCCAATGCGCATAGTTAATCTCCTTGCGAATTGATATTTCCCTCAAAAAGCCTTAGGCTTCCCAGGGTTCTCTGTATTGTAGCGTGCAAAAAGGAAGAATTAGCCCGCACAGCGGTAAAAACCGCAGTTAGGCTTTTGGAAATGCTGGGGAGAGGGGATTAATTTAACAGAACTACAGTTCGCAGGGCAACAAGGGCATGAAGTGGTGGAGGTTGTGCGACCAGATTAAGTCGGGTAAGGATTGGGGCGGGAGTATTACCAAGGCAAAGAAAAGGGAAGACTGCAGTCCAGCCGGATTCAGGAGAATCAGCGAGAAGGTGTTGGGCTGCAGGAACGGGGGCATGGAAAAGGGAAGTCTGGCTGTCCAGACAATCGTTTTCGAAAGATTCTAAAGCAACATAGGCTGCCTGCGGGCCGTCAATATTGTTTCCTGTTTTTGGAGGCAAACACAGATCTTGATCTTGGCATTCACCTGCCGGATTGTACTCCAAGTGGGAAAAAGACTCCGACTCCTGGCACCAAATTAGAGAGTGCCCTACGCCTGAGCCAATAACCAGGTAGGCTAGGACAAGAAGAACCGACACCGATTTTTTGTATAAAAAAATACGAATCACAAAATTCCTTTTGGATACAGCTTTTTTTCAAAATACCACGCTACTCGTCAAGCTGTCAACCCTCGCAGCTTGACAACACCCTCGCAGCTTGACAACAAGGAAAATTCGGGCTCTTCGCTGTTTCAAGTGGGTTGAGGGAATTTGAGCTTGCCGGCGATCAGATACGCCATGGCGATCAGGTTGTCCGGATTCCGGTAGCCTCTCGCTTTGGCCTTGGCCGCCTGAACGAGGCTGTTAATCCCTTCCAGGAAGCCGTTGGTCAGGCGTGAGTCGAAGTAGCTCAGAATGCCCTGCCAGTGTTCTTTGACGGTTCTGGCCAGTTTGACGATCCGCTCGACCTTGCTGCGCACGGCACGGCGGTACCAGCTTTTCAGCAGGATTTCCGCCTCCTGGCGATTTTCGGCGCAGTAGACGATCTGCAGGCCCAGCTTGAGGATGTAGGCCTTGATGCTTCCCAGGTCGAAGCGGGTTAGGCTGCGCAGCCGTTGTTCCTGCTCCCCGGTCAGGCGGTCGGGGTTTTTCAGGAACAGATAGCGGGTCTTGCGCAGCTCTTCGGGGAACTGACGGGCCTCTTCCGCGCGGATCTTGCCCAGCACGTCGTTCATCAGCTTGATGACGTGGAACTGATCGAAGGTCAGCACCGCGTTGGGGAACTGCTCCTGCAGCCCCTTGATGAAGGATTTTGACATATCGATGCAGGCGTCGGTGACGGCTTCCGGGTTGCCGCCATGGGTCTTGAAATCGGCCACGAAGCGCTCCACCGTCGTGTGGTCTTTGCCATGGGTGCCGAACAGCAACTTGCGGGCGTCCATGTCGAAGAAGAAGGTGACGTAGTCCTGCCCCCGCCGGGCA
>CALJLX010000013.1 GCA_937982495.1 uncultured Desulfuromonas sp. | reverse complement strand
TGAAGGGGAATTGTTGGGAATCGGTTGGGCGAAGATGAAATATCGATTGGGAAGCGTTTGCGTTCATGGCCCATCTCGGCATTGACGCCCAGGAAGCGCGGGAGTCGGGGCGTCGCATTCATGCCGGCGGCGGACGCGGCACGGCGGAAAGAAGCTATCCTTCCGCTTACGCCGGCGACCACCTATGAAAACATTCCTGGTTTTTGCAAAAGGCTTCCATATGGACGGAAAGCTCAAGTGATGGCCTTCAGGCTCCTTTGGTTCCGCCGATATCCATGGTCATTTTGTACAGCCCGTTTTTGACCCGCACCAGGATGTTGTTTTCCAGCAGAATCTGAAACGCGTTGACGACCGTGGGCTTGCTGGCGCTCAGGGCTTCGGCCACTTCGTCGTAGGTGCCGTGAAACATGAGCTCGTCGTCAAGGTGGCTGATGATGTATTCGATGATCTGAACCCTCTTGCCGCCGATGGAGTTGAGCATCTTCAGCAGGAAATTCTTGAGGTCGAGCTCCTTTTTCATCCCCTTTTGTTCGGCGAGGGTGGAAAGAAGCTCCAGCATCTCGTAGAGATTGAGGGGCTTGAGCAGATAGCCGTCCGCTTTCAGGCGAATGGCATCGAGCAGATAGGCCGATTCGGAATGGGCCGAGACGATGACGACGGCGATCCCCGGGTACTGCTTCTTGACGGTTTCGAGCAATTCGAGTCCGGTACTGCCCGCCATGCGCACATCGGTGAGGACGATATCCGGCGGTTCCTCCGCGATGGCTTGCAGCGCCTTCTCGGCGCTGGTCACGCAGACGGTCTTTTTACAAAAACTGTTCAGGGCCAGATGCATCTGATCCAGCGCTTCCTGCTCATCATCGACACAGACGATACTGATATTTTTAAGGGCATCAACATTCACGAGCGTTCTCCTCGCTGGTGGTTTTGAACTGGAGGCAGATGCAGGCGCCGTAATAGGGCCTGCCGTCGAATTCGAATTTCCGGTTTTCCGCCCAGACGCTTCCCTCGTCGAGGTTCTCCGCGATCTGCCGGCACAGATAGAGGCCCAGTCCGGTTCCGGCGGAATCTTCCTTGGTGGTCAGATAGGGTTCGAAAACCCGGGTCAGCAGTTTCGGGGGGATGCCGCCGCCATTATCCTGAAACTCGACGATGACAACGTCGTCCTCTCGGTGGCTGGAGAGGTGAATCAACCTCTAGTCCTCGCGATATACCAGCGCGCCCCTGTCATTCAGCTGGAATCTAACTTTGATGTCAACCAG
>CALJLX010000012.1 GCA_937982495.1 uncultured Desulfuromonas sp. | reverse complement strand
CGGCGCGACGGTCGTCCCCCTCGCCGGGGCGGCCCGCGACGGCGCCCGTTTCCAGGTCTACAACAGCCTCCTCTCCGAGGCGGCGGTCCTCGGCTTCGAGTACGGCTATTCCCTCGAAAGCCCCTTCGGCCTCATCCTCTGGGAAGCGCAGTTCGGCGATTTCGCCAACGGCGCCCAGGTCATCATCGACCAATTCATCGCCTCCGGCGCCGCCAAATGGGACCGCGCCAGCGGCCTGGTCCTGCTCCTCCCCCACGGCTTCGAGGGGCAGGGGCCGGAGCATTCCAGTGCCCGCATCGAGCGCTACCTGCAACTCTGCGCCCGGCACAACCTGCTTTTGGCCAACCCCACCACCCCGGCCCAGTTCTTCCACCTGCTGCGCCGTCAGGTCCGTCAGAGCTTCCGCCGCCCCCTCGTCGTCTTCACCCCCAAGGGCCTGCTGCGTCACCCCCGCTGCCGCTCGCCCCTCGCCGACTTCGCCGAAGGCGGGTTCGCCGAACTGCTTATCGACGGCGCGCCGCCGGCAAGCTGCCGCGCTTTGCTGCTGTGCAGCGGACGCATCTACTATGAGCTGCTAGAAGAGATGGAAAAGCGGCAGCGAGACGATCTAACCCTGGCGCGCTTCGAGCAACTCTATCCTCTGAACCGGGAGCGTCTCGCCACCGCCCTGCGCCCCTACGCCGAGGCCGGACGCATCGCCTGGGTGCAGGAAGAGCCCCGCAACAACGGGGCCTGGTTCCATCTGCGGCCGCTGCTGACGGAAATGTTCGGCCGCGCGATCGACTACATCGGCCGCGACGAAGCCGCCTCGCCGGCGGTCGGCTCGCACCGGGCCCATCAGCGGGAACAGCGGAAAATCCTGGAGCAAGCCCTCAACCCCTGACACCCCTCATCTCGGGAGAGAACCCATGGACATAAAAATTCCCGCCATCGGCGAATCGATCGTCGAGGCGACCATCGCCCAATGGCACAAGCAAAGCGGCGACCGGGTCGCCAAGGATGAACTGCTGTGTGAACTGGAAACGGACAAGATCACCCTGGAAATTCATGCCGAAGTCGCCGGCGTTTTGAAGATTGAGGCCGGAGAAGGACAAACGGTCAGGATCGGCGCGGTCATCGCCCGATTGGAGGAACACGACGCTCCCGTCGAGGCAACGACCCCTTCGGAAAAAACCGAGGAAACGCCCCCGCCGGTGGCGGCTGCGCCGAAAGAAGATGTAGCGCCGGCGCCGGCCGCGAAAAAAAAACCTGCGCCCCCGCCGTCCACCCTGGCGGAAAAAGCACCGCCGCCCCCCCCGAAAACGGCGGAAAACGAGCCGGAAGGCCGCGTCAGCCGCCGCCCGCTGAGCCCGATCCGCCGGACCATCGCCGAACGCCTGCTCGCCGCGCGCCAGGGGACGGCCATGGCCACCACCTTCAACGAAGCGGATCTCGGCCGGATCGTGGAACTTCGGCGCAAACACGGGGAAAACTTCCGGCGGCGGCACGGGGTCAAACTCGGCCTCCTCCCCTTTTTCATCAAGGCCTGCGCCGAAGCCCTCCGGGAGTTCCCCGAAGTCAACGCCCGCATTGACGGCGACGACATCGTCTATCAGCACTTTTACGATATCGGCATCGCCGTGGCCGCCGAAAAGGGGCTGCTGGTGCCGGTCATCCGCGAGGTGCCCTGCCGGGATTTCGCCGATCTGCAGAAAACCCTCGACGACCTGGCCGCCCGCGCCAAGGTCAGCCGCATCGCCCTGGCGGAACTCGAAGGCGGCACCTTCTCCATCAGCAACGGCGGGGTCTACGGCTCGCTCCTCAGTACCCCGCTACTCAATCCGCCACAGAGCGCGATTCTCGGCCTGCACGCCATCCAGGAGCGACCGGTGGCGCGAAACGGCCAGGTTGTCATCCGGCCGATGATGAACCTGGCCCTGAGCTACGACCATCGCCTGATCGACGGTCGCCAGGCGGTGGAATTTCTGCTGCGGGTCAAGACGCTGGTGGAGGAACCGGAGGAGATGCTGCTGGAGTTGTAGGGGGCGATGCATGCACACCCCCTACGACAAAAAAAGGAGGTTCAGTTGGGACCGAGGACGGGGGCCAGGGGCAGGGCCGTTTCCCGCCCCGGCTGGTAGCGCCGGTAATAGCCGGTGACCTCCTCCTGGATGCGGGTCGATTCCTTGATCTGGCGCAGGATTTCGAGAAAGGCGTGGCGCTCCCAGTCGCCGCCGCTGTCGAGATTGATGCGCTGGGGATTCTTTTTGGTGGTCATGGCCCGGTTGCGCCCCTCGGCCACCAGCAGCAGCCAGGCATCGGCGATGCCCTGGTCGATGATCGTCTCGGGACGGAGCCGGTCCTTATCGACCAGCAGAATCTGAGCCGCGAAGAGCTCGGCCACCCGGCGGATCGTCGGACCGTGGACGGCGAGCACTTCCGCGGCGCGCCGCGCCTCGGTGGTATCGACAAAGAGCGCCACCTTGGCGCACCCAAAGCGTTCGTAATCGACCAGAGCCTGAGCCTGAAGCATCCCGTCACCTCCCCGTGAAATCCCGGCCGAAGCCGCAAGACTCCATGCTATCGCGATATTGTTCCGGCGCAAGCCGCGCGCACGATTTTTCCCGCCCTCAGGACAACGGGAAGTACCCATTCCGCGCCGAAAAATCGCGCACAGGAAATCAGCCGAGGCGTTGCAGGAACTCGACCACCTTGGGGGTGAATTTTTCCGGCTCGACAAGGAAGGAATCGTGCCCGTAATCGGAGTCGATGAGGTGATAGGCGACCGGCTTGCCGAGCTTTTTCAGCACCGTCACCACCTCCTCGGTCTGGGCGGGGGTGTAGAGCCAGTCGGAGGTGAAGGCGAACCACAGGGAGGGGCAACGCAGCTGGTCGAGGGCCTCTTCCAGGCTCTCGAAGTTCCAGGCGACGTCGTAGAGATCGAGGGCCTTGGCCAGGTAGAGGAAGGAGTTGGTGTCGAAACGGTCGACGAAGCTGGCGCCGTTGTAGTCAAGATAGCGTTCGATCTCGAACTGACCGAAAAAATCGAACTGGCCGTGACGAGCGGAAAAGCGCCGGCCGAACTTGAGCTGCATGGAGACGTCGGAGAGAAAGGAGATGTGCCCCACCGCCCGCCCCAGGGCGAGCCCGTCGGCGGGTGGATGCTCGGGCTTGTAGTTGCCCTTCTTCCACAAAGGATCGTTGAAGATCGCCTGCCGCGCCAGGGCGTTCAGGGCGATGGCCATGGGCGAGGTACGGCCGGTGCCGGCGATGGGGATGATCGAGCGCACCATCCCGGGATAAAGAATGCTCCACTCCAGGGCCTGCATCGCCCCCATGCTGCCACCGATGACGGTCAGCAGCGAGTCGATGCCGAGCCGGTCGAGGAGCAGTTTCTGGGCGCGCACCATGTCCCGCACCATGAGCACCGGAAAGGTCAGATTGTAGGGCTTGCCGGTGCGGGGGTTGAGGCTGGTCGGGCCGGTCGAGCCCTTGCAGGAACCGATGACGTTGGAGCAAAGGACGAAATAGCGGTCGGTATCGAGCACCTTGCCGGGACCGATCATGTCGTCCCACCACCCCGGCTTGCGGTCGTCGGGCGTGTTCTTCCCGGCGGCATGGGCATCGCCGGTCCAGGCGTGGGCCACGAGAATGACGTTGGAACGGTCGGCATTGAGCTCGCCGTAGGTCTCGTAGGCGAGGGTCAGGGGCCCAAGCAGCCGGCCGCTCTCCAGCCGCAGTTCGACATCGAACTCGGCGAACTGGGTTGTCACGATGCCCACGGAACCGCTCACTGCCACCATCCCGGCGGGAAACCGCCCACGGAAAGGAAAAAAAGCCCCTACCGAAACAACGGGTAGGGGCCTTTGATTGCGGGTATTTTCGACCTCGCCGGCTCCGTCCCCATCTTTCCCGCCGGTGCGAAAACTCCGGCGGGAAGGATTTAGCACCTGGCATCCCCCTTGGCTTTTGCCCTGGCGGATCGGTTGCTGTGGCTTCGCAGGGCCTTCTCCCTCCACCACTCTCGATAAAGACGTTGTGCTATGCGCTTGTAGGGAAGAACTCTAATAAAAAAGCGCCCCTTTTGTCAAACGGATTTCAGCGCGGCGGCGAGATCCTCCCAGAGATCCTCCACATCCTCGATGCCGACGGAGATGCGCAGCAGGCTCTCGCGGATCCCGAGGCGCAGCTTGGTTTCGGCGGGGATGGCGGCGTGGGACATGGACCAGCAGTGGGTGAGGATGGTCTCCACCCCGCCGAGACTGGGGGCGATGATCGGCAGACGGATCTGTTGCAGCAGCGGTGCGACCCGCGCCTGGTCTTTCAACTCGAAAGAGAGCACCGCCCCGGCGCCGGTGGCCTGGGAGAAATGCAGCTCGCGCCCCGGGAAATCGGCCAGCCCCGGATACCAGACCCGGGCCACCGCCGGATGGTCTTGCAGCCGTTCGGCCAGTTCCTGGGCCGAGCGCTGGGCCGCCTCCAGGCGCAGCTTGAGAGTCTTGATCCCCCGCGCCAGCAGGAAGGAATCGAAGGGGGCGAGGACCGCGCCGAAGGCGTTCTGAAAGTGCTTCAAGCGCTTGGCCAGCTGGGGGTCGGCGGTGGTGACCAGACCGGCCATCAGGTCGCTGTGGCCGCCGAGGAACTTGGTGGCGCTGTGGATGACCACGTCGACCCCCAACTCCAACGGCCGCTGCAGGAGCGGCGTCATGAAGGTGTTGTCGAGCAGGGTCAGCAGCCCCCGCTCTCGGGCCAGCTTCGCCACGGCGCGAATATCGGTGATGTTGAACAGCGGGTTGGACGGCGTTTCCAGGAAAATCGCCCGGGTTGCGGGAGTGACGGCGGCCTCGATGGCGGCGAGGTCGGTGATATCGACGAAGCTGGTCGAAATGCCCTGTTCGGGCAGCACCGTGCTCAGGTAGCGCCAGCTGCCGCCGTAGAGGTCGCTGGGGGCAATCAGGTGGTCACCGCTCTTGAGCAGGGCCAGGGCGCTGCCGATGGCGGCCATGCCGGTGGCGTAGGCGAAACCGCGCACCCCGCCTTCAAGCAGGGCGATGGCGTCCTCCACCTGCCGGCGGCTCGGGTTGCCGCTGCGGGCGTAATCGTACTCCCCCGGCTGGCCGCCGACGTGATGGTAGGTGGAAGCCTGATAGATGGGAACCGCCGAGGCGCCGGTGGCCGGGTCGCGGTCGATCCCCTGATGCACCAGCAGGGTGGCGCTGCGGTAGGTTTTTGTGGTCATGGAATCCTCTTGATGTTTATTGGTGGTGGGGGCGTATGGCCATACGCCCCTACGCCAGCGCCTGTTCCAGATCGGCGATGATGTCCGGTACGCTTTCGATCCCCACCGACAGCCGGAGCAGGCTCTCGCAGACGCCGAGGCGCCGCCGTTCGGCCTCGGGGATGTCGGCGTGGGTCTGCACCGCCGGCAACGTCATCAGCGATTCCACCCCGCCGAGGCTTTCGGCGAAGGAGATCAGCTGCAACTTTTCCAGCACCTGTCGGGCCAGCTCCGGGCTTTCGACGCGGAACGAGAGCATGCCGCCGAAGCCGGACGTCTGCCGCCGCGACAACTCGTGGCCGGGATGGTCTTCCAATCCCGGATAATAGACGGCGGTGACCTTCGGCTGGCGTCGCAGCCAGCGGGCCACCTCGATGGCGCTCCGGCAGTGGCGTTCCATACGCAACGCCAGGGTTTTGAGGCTGCGGATCAGCAGCCAGCAGTCCTGCGGCGGCAGTACCGCGCCGGTGGCGTTCTGCAGAAAGTAGAGGCGCTCCCCCAATTGCGGATCGCGGGCCACCAGCACCCCGGAGCAGAGATCGTTGTGGCCGCCCAGGTATTTGGTCGCCGAGTGTACCACGACATCCGCGCCCAGCTCCAGCGGCCGTTGCAGGACCGGGGTGAGGAAGGTGTTGTCGACGATGAAGAGCAGGTTGCGGCGGCGACAGAGGTCGGCGATGGCGGCGATATCGGCCACGCCCAGCAGCGGGTTGCCCGGGGTTTCGATGAGAATCGCCCGGGTCGCGGCGGTCACGGCGCTCTCGATGGCGTCGAGGCGGGTGGTGTCGACGTAACTCACCGCCAGGCCGAGCTTGGCGAAGACCTGGTCGAGCACCCGGTAGGTGCCGCCGTACAGATCCTCGGAGACGATCAGATGATCCCCGGCGGCGAAGTGGAGAAAGAGGGTGGTCAGAGCCGCCATGCCCGAGGAGAAAACGCAGGCGCGCGCTCCCCCTTCGAGGGTAGCCAGCCCCTCTTCGAGTACCTCGCGGGTCGGGTTGCCGCTGCGGGTGTAGTCGTAGCCGGTGCTTTGCCCCACCGCCGGGTGGCGGTAGGTGGCGCTGGGGTAGATAGGAAAGCTGATGGCGCCGGTGCGTTCGTCGCGGCCGACGCCGATCTGCGCCAGGCGGGTTTCCAGGGTCCGGGTTTCGTTTCGTGTCATTGGTCATCCCCTTTTGATTGGTGAGTCGCGGGGCACGCAAAAAGCCCCTTCGCATGGGGATGAGAAGGGGCTTCGAGACAGACTCGCCAAAGCGGGAGATCGAAGCGCCGTCCTCATCTCTCCCGCCTCCGCAGCATGCGTCGACGGGAAGGATTTAGCACCTGGCATCCCCCGACGCGGGCGCGTCGGCGAACCGGTTGCTGTGGCTTCGCAGGGCCTTTTCCCTCCACCACTCTGGATAAAGACAGTGCCGCCGGCTGGTTCCGGCGTTATGTTGAGTTAAACAATAAAGAAACTAGTTATTCATGTCAATCCATAAAATCAACAAAATATTTTCACTTGTTTACAGGTTTTCATAAAGAACGCTTGACAGATACCTCTCGCCCGAGTCGGGAAGAATGACCACGATGGTTTTCCCCTGGAATTCGGGGCGCGCCGCCAACCGTACCGCCACCGCCGTCGCCGCGCCGCAGGAGATGCCGGCGAGAATTCCTTCCTCCTTGGCCAGCCGCCGGGCGAAATCGATGGCCTCGTCGTTGCTCACTTGCTCGACCCGGTCGACCACCGACAGATCGAGGGTGTCGGGGATGAAGCCGGCGCCGATCCCCTGAATCTTGTGCGGGCCGGGCTTGAGCTCGGCGCCGGCCAGTTTCTGGCTGATGACCGGAGAATCGCTCGGTTCCACCGCCACAGAGAGGATCTGCTTGCCCCGGGTCTTTTTGATATAGCGGGAAATCCCGCTGATGGTGCCGCCGGTGCCGACCCCGGCGACCAGCACGTCGATGCCGCCGTCGGTGTCTTCCCAGATCTCCGGGCCGGTGGTCTGTTCGTGGATGGCCGGATTCGCCGGATTCTTGAACTGGTGCAGCAGCACATAGCGGTTGGGATCGGAAGCGGCCAACTCCTCGGCGGCGGCGATGGCGCCGCCCATCCCCTTGGCGCCGGGGGTCAGCACCAGGTTGGCGCCGAAGGCCTGGAGCACCTTGCGCCGTTCCAGGCTCATGGTTTCCGGCATGGTCAAGGTGATGGGGAGGCCCCGGGCGGCGGCAACGAAGGCCAGGGCGATGCCGGTGTTGCCGCTGGTCGGTTCGACGATTTCCTTGCCGGGGCCGAGCAGCCCTTTTTTTTCGGCGTCCCAGATCATCGCCGCGCCGATCCGGCATTTGACCGAATAGGCCGGATTTCGGCCCTCGACCTTGCCGAGGATGGTCGCGCCGCCGACGGGGGCGAGGCGATTCAGACGCACCAGCGGGGTGCGGCCGATGGAGAGGGAGTTGTCGGCATAAATGCGGCTCATGAAGGACTCCTTTCGTTATGGTGAATGGGTCGAGGTTATCCCTGGTTGCGAACGGCCAGCAGCAAGCCGTCCAGGTCGAGGTTTTCGGCGACCGCCCGGCCGAAACCGGCGTCCGTCCGCCGGAGCAGGCTGAAGCGGGGCTGGCGCGCACCGTCGGCGGCTTTGACCGAGTGGGTCGCGAGGATCCCGGCGTCGGCCAACTGGGCTTGGGCGCAGGAGTTGGGACAGCCGGAGATGGCCCAGGAGAGTTTTTGCCCCTCGGGACCGAGGGCGGCCAGCAGCTGACGGGCGACGTCGCGGGTCGGGGCCAGCCCCATCCGGCAGAGATGGCTGCCGGGACAGACGCGCAACGTCGCTTCCGCCGCCGCGGCGCCGCTCGTCAGACCCTCGGCGGCCAGGGCCTTTTCGATGGCGGCCCGCGCCGCGCCGTCGGCGGGAGCGAAAGAGATGTTCTGATTCCCGTTCACGGCCAGAAAACCGCCGCCGTGATCCGCCGCGATGTCGGCCAGTCGGCGCAACCGCTCGGCCGTCAGTTCGCCGGCGAAAATCGGCACTTCCACCGGCTCCGCCGCGACCGGACCGGGCAACGGACTCCGTTCCAGCACCGGCGGCGGGAAGCGCTCCGGCGCGCCCAACTGTTCGTCGCGAATCAGTTCCCGCAGCCGCGCCTCGCCCAGTCGGTCGGCCAGAAATTTGAGCCGACGCCCCGGCGGGGCGTGCTTGCGGTAGACGCGCACGACGGCCTCGATCAGCGGCAGCAACCGGTCTTCGTCGACCCGCTCGGCGAAAAGAAAGCCGGACCGGGGTTCGCGGCCGAGGCCGCCGGCGAGCCAGACGTCGTAACGACCGGCGTCGACCTGAATCAGACCGACATCCTGGATCAGATGCCGCGCCCCGGCGTAATCGGCGTCGATGCCGATCTTGAACTTTTTCGGCAGCCCCTCGAAATGGGGATTGCCGGTAAAGTGCCGGTGCAGCCGGCGGGCCAGCGTCTGGACCCGGTCGGAACCGGCGGTGAAGGAAGCGCTACAGGCGATCCCCCGCACCGCGCCGCCGCAGGCACCGCGCGTGGTCAGCCCGACGGCGGCCAGGCCGACCGCCACCGGAGCGAGGTCTTCGTAGCGCAGCCCGTGCAGCTCGATGCTGCCGCGAGTAGTCAGGTGCAGTTCGCTCCCGGCGAAGCGTTCCGCCAGGTCGCCGATTTTGCGCGCCTGTTCGACGGAAAACACCCCGGCGGGAATTTTCACCCGCAGCATCAGTGCCCCGGCCTCGTTCTGCCGGTAGATGCCGTCAAGGCGCAGTTGCTGGTAGTCGATTTCAGCGGTACCGGTCATGTCCGTCTCCCTTGAATCGTGGATTGCCGTTCGCGGCAAGGTAACTATGCCGCTACAGTCCGGGGGCGTCAATCGCCGCGCCCCCGAAGGAGCACCGCGCCAATTCGTCGGCGATCCCTTCCGCCAGCGTCTTCGGCGGCGCCGCCACGTCCGAAACACGGAGAACCGAGGGTTCGTCCGCCTCGGCGGCGCCGTCGATAACGATTTCCAGCAGTTCGTCCCGGGCGAATATTTCCCGTGGCGGCCGGCTGCCGTCGCCCGGCGCGACCAGCGCGATCAGCCCCGCCTCGCCAAGCAAGCGGGCCGCCTCGGCGATCCGGCGCGTCCGTTCCAACCGATCGACGGGGCCGTCGCCGAGGTCACGGTTGAGTCCGGCGCGCAGTTGGCCGCCGTCGAGAAGCGCGGTGTGGCGGCCCTGGCTGTGCAGTTTCTTTTCCAGCAAAGCCGCCAGCTCCGCCGGGACCGATCCGCTCATCCAGAGAACCAGCGCCCGCTGGCCCTTGTGCGCGGCACGGGTTTGCCGGTTCAGTTCAAGGTCTTGCCAGCGTCCGCCGGGCTGGATGAACGGCTGATGGATCATGCCGGCGGCGACGGTGGCGTTGGTCAACCGGTCGATGAGGATGAAGCCCCCTGTGGCGCGATTGGCCCGGTACGAATCGAAGGCGATGGGCCGGCCGGTGACGAGGCGGCAGACGCCGATTTCGTTCAGATCCAGGGTCGCGCCGTCTTCCTGTTGCAGGGTGTTGATGTTGACCTTGAACCGCACATCGCACACCTGGGCCGGAACGGTGGCCGTGCCGCTCTTGAGCAGATAACCGCGCCCCGGCTGCAAGGGTTCCTCATGCAACCAGACCAGCTTGCCTTCAAAGCGGTTGGCGTGGTACGGGCGATCCTCGGGATCGGCCAAAACGTCGCCCCGGCTGATGTCGATTTCGTCGGTCAGGGTCAGGGTGACGGCCTGCCCGGCCGAGGCTTCGGCCAGGTCGCCATTCGCCGTGACGATCCGCGCGACCCGGCTTTTGCGCCCTGACGCGGCGACCGCCAGTTCGTCGCCGGGGCGCACCGTTCCGGCGACGATGGTTCCGCAGAAACCCCGAAAATCGAGATGCGGCCGGTTGACCCACTGCACCGGCAGGCGAAAGGGCCGGCGACTATCGGCTTCGGCGACGGGCACCGTTTCGAGATACTCCATCAGGTTCGGCCCCTGGTACCAGGGGGTGTTGCCGCCCGGCGCGAGAATATTGTCCCCTTCAAGGGCCGAGATCGGGATCGGCTGGATCCGGTCGAAGCCGAGTCCGGCGGCGAAGTTTTCGTAATCGCGCAGAATCTCGGCGAACCGGTCTTCGCTGTAGCCGACCAGATCCATCTTGTTGACCGCCAGCACGATGTGGCGGATGCCGACCAGCGACACCAGATAGCTGTGGCGGCGGGTCTGGGTCAGCACCCCCTTGCGGGCGTCGACGAGGATGATCGCCAGCTGGGCGGTGGAGGCGCCGGTGACCATGTTGCGGGTGTACTGCTCGTGCCCCGGGGTGTCGGCGACGATGAACTTGCGCTTGTCGGTGGAGAAGAACCGGTAGGCGACGTCGATGGTGATCCCCTGCTCCCGCTCGGCCTGCAGGCCATCGAGGAGCAGCGCGTAATCGATCCGCTCTCCCTGGGTGCCGACCTTCTTGCTGTCCGCCTCCAGAGCCGCCAGCTGGTCCGCGAAAATCATCTTCGAATCCCACAGCAGGCGACCGATCAGGGTGCTCTTGCCGTCGTCGACGCTGCCGCAGGTGATGAAGCGCAGCAGCGATTTTTCTTCCTGGGCCTTGAGGTAGGCGTGGATGTCCTGCGCGATCAGGTCCGATTGGTGAGCCATCAGAAATATCCCTCCTGTTTCTTCTTCTCCATCGATCCGCTGGAGTCGTGATCGATGAGCCGCCCCTGGCGTTCCGAGGTGCGGGTCAGCAGCATCTCCTGGATGATCTCCGGCAGCGTCGCCGCCATCGATTCCACCGCGCCGGTCAGGGGATAGCAGCCGAGGGTACGGAAACGCACCGACTTGACCTCGACCTTTTCCCCCGGACGCAGCTTGAGCCGGTCGTCGTCGACCAGGATCAGCATCCCGTCCCGCTCCACCACCGGGCGCGGCTTGGCGAAGTAGAGGGGGACGATGGGGATCCTTTCGAGGTAGATGTACTGCCAGACGTCGAGCTCCGTCCAGTTGGACAGGGGGAAGGCGCGGATGCTTTCGCCCGGGCGGACCCGGGCGTTGTAGAGATTCCACAGCTCCGGGCGCTGGTTTTTCGGGTCCCAACGGTGGTTTTCGTCGCGGAAGGAGAAAATCCGTTCCTTGGCCCGGGATTTTTCCTCGTCGCGACGGGCGCCGCCGAAGGCCGCGTCGAACTTGTAGTGATTCAGGGCCTGCTTGAGGCCCTCGGTCTTCATGACGTCGGTGTGTACCGCGCTGCCGTGGGAGAAGGGCCCGATCCCCTGCCGCACCCCCTCCTGATTGACGTGGATGAGCAGCTCGAAGTCCCCCGTCGCCGCCATCTGGTCGCGGAAGGCGATCATCTCCTTGAATTTCCAGGTGGTGTCCACGTGCAACAGGGGAAAGGGAATCTTCCCCGGATAGAAGGCCTTGCGCGCCAGATGCAGCATGACCGCGGAATCCTTGCCGATGGAGTAGAGCATCACCGGGTTGGCGAATTCGGCCGCGACCTCGCGGAGGATATGGATACTTTCCGCTTCGAGCTGCTTGAGATGGGTCAGTTTGGTCATGGAAAACCTCTTTGATGATCGGGTGTAAGGGCGCATGACATGCGCCCTGGGCGGATGCAATCCGCCCCTACGGCCGTTTATGCAGCCCGCACTCCTTATGTTCGGGATTTTCCCACCACCAGCGCCCGGCCCGGGACGGCTCGCCCGGTTGCACGGCCCGAGTGCAGGGAGCGCAGCCGATGGAGGGATAGCCCTGCCGGTGCAGGCGGTTGACCGGTAGACGCCGGGTGTTTGCGTAATCCCAGAGCTGCGCCTCGCTCCAGTCGAGCAGCGGGTTGATCTTGAGCAGGCCGCCGTTCACGGCGTCGATCTCGATGGCCTGGATGTCCTCGCGGGTGACGCCCTGCTCCCGGCGCAGGCCGGTGATCCAGCCGGACAGCCCGGTCAGCGCCCGACGCAACGGTTCGACCTTGCGGATGCGGCAGCATTCCTTGCGGTTCTCCAGGCTCTCGCGAAAGGAGAAGAGCCCCTTGTCCCGCTCCAGCTGTTCCACGGCGGACCGCTCGGGAAAGTACCAGGCGATATTCAGACCGTAGCGCTTGCGCACTGCTTCGGCGACCTCGTAGGTCTCTTCGTCGAGGCGGCCGGTGTCGATGGCGAAGACCGGGGTTTCCGTAGCCACCTGCTGCAGCAGGTCGATGGCCGCCACGTCCTCGACGCTGAAAGAACAGGCCAAGGCCACTTTGCCGCCGGCGCGGTCGAGGCCGGCGGCGAGGATGTCCAGGGCTCCTTGGATCGGCGTGGTTTGCTTCATGACGGCCTCCCGCGGCTCAGATGAAATATTCCGGCTGTTTCGTTTCCCGCCCATAGGGGATGCGGTTCCACATCCGTTCGTGACCGACATAAACGAAGATTTTGAAGAATGTGTCGAGGACGCCGACCGTCGCCGCGAGATCGAGGCGCCCGATAGCGACGAAGACCACGCCGGCGGTGGTCAGGGTGCCGATGATGCGATAGGAGACAGCTTTGGCGATACTGCGGCGGGTCGATTCCATGATTTTTCCTTCGGGAAATTGTCGGCCATTTCTACGGCACTTAACTCGAATAAATCGACCATACTATAGTACGACAATTTTGGTCAATAAAATAATTTATCGTCATTTTATTGTTTACTTTATTGATAAAGATTATGGTCGCGCCCCCCCCATCGCGGCATTCTCCGCGGCTGGATTGACTCCCACCCCCCGCAAGCGTATACTAAATTTAAAAGATGATTCGAGGCGGCTGGACGCAGCCCCTCATTTGCCCTGGCGACTTACCCTCCTGGTCTCCAGGGTTTTTTTGCATAAAAAAAACGGCCGCCACTTCCCGAAAGGAAGGGCGGCCGTCGGATTTTCCGGTGTAACGTATCAGCCTACTTTTTCAACTCTTCCAGATTGCACATCTCTTGTTGAGCCAACTGATTAAAATTGTAGCGTTTGAGAATCGCCGTCATCTCGTCGCGCACCTCTTTCCAGGCACCATGCACCGGGCAGAAGAGCGTGCGCCGACAGAGGTCACCGTCGGAGAGACACTCATTGAGATAGAGCGGGCCCTCCTGAGCGACCACCACATCGAAGAGGGTCACTTCGGCGGGATCTCTGCGCAGGTAGAAACCGCCACCGACCCCCCGCTGCGACCCGACGATCCCCTCCTTGATCAGGGGTTGCAGAATCTTGGTGAGAAAAGCCGGAGTGATGTCCTGGTGGCTGCAGATGTCTTTTTTGTAGACAATCTCCCCGCGTGGCTGGCGAGCCAGATAAAGCAGGGCGCGAATGGCGTATTCCGTTGCGCGGGTAATGATCACGGGACCTCCGATTCATAACCTTGTTTGTTAGACATAACCTTGTTTCATTGGTTTTGTCAACATTAAAGACCGGCGATGTCCGATTCCCCGCATGCTCCCGCGCGCCTTGACAGGGCAACAAGGCTCGGGCATGATCCCCCCATCCCCACAAGAAACACGGATTCGCGCCATGCCCCCTGCCCCACTCGCCACGACTCCCGTCGGACGTTTCGCGCCAAGCCCCACCGGCCCCCTGCACTTCGGCTCGCTGCTGACCGCCGTCGGCAGCTACTGCCTGGCCCGCCAGGCGGGAGGACTCTGGCTGCTGCGCATTGAAGATCTGGACACCCCGCGGGTGGTTCCCGGTGCCGCCGACACCATCCTGCATACCCTGGACGCCCTGGCCCTGCACTGGGACGGCGAAATCCTTTACCAAAGTCGACGGACTTCCCGATACACGGAGGCTCTCGACATCTTGGAGCAGAAAGGCTTGATTTACGGCTGCGCCTGCTCCCGCAAGGAAATCCTGGCCAGCGCGCCGCATCCCGGCGAGGAAGGGCCGATCTATCCCGGCCTCTGCCGCCATGGGCTCGCCGCCGGACGCGCTCCTCGCGCCTGGCGACTGCGGGTGCCGGCGCGCTCCGTGGCGGTAACGGATAGTATCTGCGGCCGCCAATCCCAGCATCTGGCCGAAGACGTGGGGGATTTCGTCGTCCGCCGGGCCGACGGCCTCTTCGCCTACCAGTTGGCGGTGGTGGTGGACGATGCCGACAGCGGCGTGACCCAGGTAGTACGCGGCCAGGATCTGCTGACCTCGACGCCGCGCCAGATTTATCTGCAGGAATGCCTGAGCCTCCCCCATCCCTGCTATATCCATCTGCCCCTGGCCCTGGCCGCCGACGGAGAAAAAATCAGCAAACGCCACGGCGCCGTCGCCGTCGGACGGGAAGAGGGCGGGACGCTGATCGCCGCGGCCCTGCGTTTTCTCGGCCAGGCGGTCCCGGCGGAACTGGAGCAGGCGCCGCCGGAGGAGGTTCTGCGCTGGGGAGTCGCGCACTTCGATCTGCGCCGGGTGCCGAAAGATTCGCGGCCCCTTCCGGAAGATGTACGGGCATGTCTCTCTTGACCCCGGGCAACCCCTCTCCCTCGCGCAAATGGCAAATGTTCGCGATCCTGGCGGGATTCTACGTCGTCGCCTACTTCTACCGGGTATCGGCGGCGGTCATCGCCCCAAATTTGCAGCAGGATCTCGGTCTTACCGCCGAACAGCTCGGCAATGTTTCCTCGGCCCTTTTCTATGCCTTCGCCTTCACCCAGCTGCCCCTCGGCCCCATTCTCGACCGCTACGGGCCCCGGCGCGTGATCTTCACCCTCGGACTGCTCACCGCCGTGGGCGCCGGCCTGCTGGCGTCGGCCCAGGGCTATGCCGGGGCGCTGACCGGACGGGCGCTGATCGGCCTGGGGACCGCCTGCGTGCTGATGGGTTCGTTGAAAATCTACACCGCCTGGTTCGAACCCCGGCAGTTCGCAACCCTTGCCGGAGCGCAGATCGCCCTCGGCAACTTCGGCAATCTGCTGGCCACGGCCCCCCTCGCCTGGGCCGCCGCCACCTTCGGCTGGCGTTCGACCTTCCTGGCAGCCGCCCTCTTGACCACCTGTTTCGCCCTGGCGGTGCTGGCGTTCGTCCGCGACACCCCCGCGCCAAGCGGCTCCCCCGCCCGCGCGCCGCTCCTTGCCGGTTGGGGCATCCTGGCGCGCACCCCCTCTTTCTGGTTGCTGGGCCTGCTCGCCTTCTTCTGGTACGGCGGCTACATGGCGGTACAGGGGCTGTGGGGCGCGCCCTATCTGGTCCGGGAACTCGGGCAGACCCCCAGCGAGGCCGCCCGCCTGCTCCTTTTCACCGCCGTCGGCTTCATTATCGGCTGCCCCCTGGCCGGGCGGCTCTCCGACCGGCTGCTGGCCTCGCGCAAGAAGGTCCTGCTGGCCGGGCAACTGGGACTGCTGTTGCTGTTGAGCCTCTTTTGCGGCCCCCTGCCCCAACTTCCGGAGGCCCTGCTCCCCTACGTCTTTTTCCTCTTCGGCCTGTGCGTTTCGACCGGTCCGATCCTCTACGCCCAGACAAAGGAACTCTTCCCCGGGCCCCTGGCGGCCACGGCCATGACCTCGATAAATTTTTTCGTGGTGGTCGGCGCGGCGTTGACCCAACAGGTCATGGGATATATCATGCGGGGCCAAGGGGGAGATTTCCACCGGGCCTTCGCCTTTCCGACCCTGGGGCTGGCCCTGGCCTGGCTGGGCTACCTCTTCTGCCGGGACACCCGCCCATGCCGGCATCCCGGGCCAACCCGGAACGAACGCAAATTGAAGAACCTTTAGGAGGAACTACGATGCCAAGATGGTTGCTGATCGGAATGGTCGCCGCGCTTTTGATCGGCTGCGGCGGAAAATCCTTTACCGTGCCCAAGTCCGAATACCGGGAGAAGGTCCGGACCCTGGGGGTTCTGCCGCTGATGGTCGACGAGTCCTCGACCATCAGCCACCCGGATCGCGAGGCGCTGGTCGGTCTGCTGCACCAATACAACACCTCGACCCGCGACCTGCTGATCGACATTCTCAAGGAAGACAAACAGTATTTCGATGTCCGAGCGATTCCCGGCGATTCCCGGGAGATGTTCAACCGCCTGGTGATCGGCCAGAACCCGCAGGGACGGGGGGACGAGCAACACATCGGCTACGTTTTCAATGCCGCAGAAATCACCCCGCTGGTTGAAAAGAATGTGGTCGATGCCATCCTGGTGGTGATCTTCAACGGTGTCGACCGCGACGAGAAACGTTGGGATCGCACCAAGCTGACCTTCCTGCGAGCCAATTACAACGTCATTCTCGCCAGCGCCATGGTCCTGACGGCAAACGGGCAGGTGCTCTGGGAATACCACGGCAAGCCGGGGGAGAGCTTTCTGCCGCTGCAGTACCCGGACTTCGACGAAGCCCATTACAACAAGACCGAGGAGGTCAAGATCCGCTACATCTCCCTGGCCGGACTGGAACGCACCCTGGCGGAACGCTCCAACAGCATGTTCAGCCGCGCCTCCGGCCCGCTTCCCTACCAGAAGCTCTTTGACCAACTGGCTTCCGAACTTAATCCGGGGATGATCAACCCCCTACGCAACCAGCCCCAGTAGCCCGATTCCGGCACGGTCGCCGGGAACGGTCCGTTTCTTCGGAGGAAACGGACCGTTCCCGGAACAAACGTATTGACAGCCTCCGCTCAATGGTTGTAAATAGCTTCAGCAGCTTTTCCATCCCTCCCGCTGCGCGGCCTAGCAAATCTTTCGGAAAGCTTCCTATATAAAGTCAGCCCTTGCCATCGACTACCCTTTGACGCGGAACCTTATCGTTTTTTAGCCAGCGCCGACAACTCCCAGTTTTCGACATATCCGGCATGTGCCGGACGACAAAGGCACATCCTACCGTCCACTCCTAAAAACATGCTTCCATGAATACCTGCCCCCGAAGATCGACCTGCCGTATTCCGCCAGGGTCGCCACCCTTCCATTCCGAGCCCTTCCGGCAAGCGGCTCGCGCGGTGGATGGCCATCTGACGGAGCCCTCCGAGGAGACCCCATGAACCTGAAGGAACTGAAAGAAAAAAAAGCCACGGAAGTGGCCGGCATCGCCAAGGATCTGAAGATCGAGGGCGCGGCGGGGATGCGGAAGCAGGACCTGATTTTCGCCATTCTCAACGCCACGGCGGAAAAGAACGGCGCCATCTTCGGCGAGGGGGTGTTGGAAATTCTCCCCGACGGTTTCGGCTTTTTGCGGGCGCCGGACGCCAACTATCTGCCGGGTCCCGACGACATCTACGTCTCCCCCTCGCAGATCCGTCGCTTCAACCTGCGCACCGGCGACACGGTTTCGGGGCAGATCCGCCCGCCCAAGGAAGGGGAGCGCTACTTCGCCCTGCTCAAGGTTTCCGAGGTCAACTTTGAAAACCCGGCGGTCGCCCGGGAAAAGACCCTCTTCGACAACCTGACGCCGCTCTACCCGGAAGAGCGCTTGCGGTTGGAAACGACCACGGACAACCTGCCTATGCGCGTCGTCGACCTTGCCACCCCCATCGGCAAGGGGCAACGGGGTCTGATCGTGGCGCCGCCGCGCACCGGCAAGACGATGCTTTTGCAGAACATCGCCAACTCCATCACCACCAATCATCCGGAAGTCTACCTGATCGTTCTCCTTATCGACGAGCGCCCGGAGGAAGTCACCGACATGCAGCGCAGCGTCCAGGGGGAGGTCATCTCTTCGACCTTCGACGAACCGGCGACTCGCCACGTCCAGGTGGCGGAGATGGTCATCGAGAAGGCCAAGCGCCTGGTTGAACATAAACGCGACGTGGTCATCCTCCTTGATTCCATCACCCGCCTGGCCCGGGCCTACAATACGGTGGTGCCGCCTTCCGGCAAGATCCTCTCCGGCGGGGTCGACTCCAACGCCCTGCACAAACCGAAACGCTTCTTCGGCGCCGCCCGCAACATCGAGGAAGGCGGCAGCTTGACCATCATCGCCACCGCCCTGGTCGATACCGGCAGCAAGATGGACGAGGTCATCTTCGAGGAATTCAAGGGGACCGGCAACATGGAACTGGTCCTCGACCGGCGCCTGGTCGACAAGCGCACCTTCCCGGCCATCGACATCAACAAGTCGGGCACCCGCCGCGAGGAACTGCTGGTCGACCGCACCAGCCTCCAGCGCACCTGGCTGCTGCGCAAGGTGTTGACCTCCATGAACGTGGTCGACAGCATGGAATTTATTCTGGAAAAACTCGGCGAAACCAAGAGCAACCAGGAATTTCTCGACTCCATGAACCAGTAGCCCGGGACCCCCGTCCTCGGAGAAGCGAAGGTCACAAAAAGCTTGCAATCCGCCGTCGACGGTGCTAAATAGACAATCTTCGTTTTAACACCCCAAGCTTTTCCGCCTGTACCAGGCCAGGCGCCAAGGAGACGATTCATGAAAGAAGGTATCCACCCCAAATACGAAACTGTCACGGTCAAGTGTCATTGCGGCACCACCTTTGAAACCCGTTCGACCAAGAAGGGTGGGGAGATCGTCACCGAGATCTGCTCCCAGTGCCATCCCTTCTTCACCGGCAAGCAGAAACTGATCGACACCGCTGGCCGCATCGAGCGTTTCCGCAAGAAATACGGCCAGGAAAAATAAATTTCCCAGACGGCCCTCGGGGCCGTCTCTTTTTTTGATGTTCCGCGTCCGTGGCCATCCGCTGTGCCCGCCGCATCTATGTGGGTGCGTGCGGGTTTCTGTGTTTTACCGTCGCAAATCAAAGGTTGTCGCGTCCCATGGCATTGCTGGTTCAGTTGCTGACTCACACCCCCGAACCCGAAAAGGTGGTGGCCGCCGCCGCCCGGCTCTGCTATTCCGCGTCCTCCATCGACCGTCTGCTGGAACAGGGGCCGAAAGATCGGGAGGCCTTCCTCGCCAAGATCCTCTCCCTGGGACACCTCTCCGTCCTGGAGCATGTCGCTTTCACCTTCGGCATCGAGGGGATCAGCCGGGCCTGCTCCCACCAGCTGGTTCGCCACCGCATCGCCTCCTACTCCCAGCAAAGCCAGCGCTACGTCTCCCTCAAGGATCGCCTGGGCGCGGTCGTTCCCGCGAGCATCGCCAAGCGGCCGGAGCTGGCGGAACGTTTCCAGGGGCTGCTGAATGAAGCGCAGCGTATCTATTGCGAACTGCTCGACGCCGGCATTCCCGCCGAGGACGCCCGCTTCGTGCTGCCCAACGCCGCCGAAACGAAACTGGTCATGACCATGAACGCCCGGGAACTGTTGCATTTCTTCACCCTGCGCTGCTGCCGCCGGGCGCAGTGGGAGATCCGCGCCCTGGCGGTGGAGATGCTGCTCGCGGCGCGACGGGCGGCGCCGGCGCTCTTCGTCGATGCCGGCCCCGGCTGCCTGCGCGGCGCCTGCCCGGAAGGCGCCATGACCTGCGGCGAGGCCACGACGGTCCGCCGGGAATACCGGAATTTATCGTAGGGACGCCGCTTGCCGCGCCCAGGGCGAGTTGTGAATCTACCCCTACCGGAATAGTAATCGTCTATGTTTACCAAACTCGAAGAAGTCGTCGACCGCTTTCGTGAAATCGAAGGACTGATGTCCGACCCCGCGCTGATGGCCAACCAGGAAAAGTTCCGGGCGCTGACCAAGGAGCATGCCGAACTTGCCGAGGTGGTCGAAGCCTATGGTCAATACCGCAAGGTCTGCGAGGACATCGAAGGCAACCGCGAACTCCTCAAGGAGAATGACGAGGAACTGCGCGCCATGGCCAAGGCCGAACTTCCCGACCTCGAAGCGCGCAAAGAAGACTTGGCCCAACAACTCAAGGTGCTGTTGCTGCCCAAGGATCCCAACGACGGCCGGAACATTATCCTCGAAGTCCGGGCCGGCACCGGCGGCGACGAGGCGGCCCTCTTCGCCGGCGACCTCTTCCGCATGTATTCCCGCTATGCCGAAGGGCGGCGCTGGAAGGTGGAGATCATGAGTTCCACCGAATCGGAAGCCGGGGGCGTCAAGGAAATCATCGCCCTGATCAGCGGCGAGAAGGTCTACTCGCGACTCAAATTCGAAAGCGGCACCCATCGGGTCCAGCGGGTTCCCGAAACCGAAGCCCAGGGGCGGATTCACACCTCGGCCTGCACCGTCGCGGTGCTGCCCGAGGCCGACGACGTCGATGTCGATATCAACCCGGCCGATCTGCGTATCGATGTCTATCGCGCCTCCGGCGCCGGGGGCCAGCACGTCAACAAGACCGAATCGGCGGTGCGCATCACCCACCTGCCGACGGGGGTGGTCGTCTCCTGCCAGGACGAAAAGTCCCAGCACAAGAACAAGGCCAAGGCGATGAAGGTCTTGCAGTCGAAGATTCTCGACGCCCGCGTCGCCGAGCAGCAGGCCGCCCAGGCCGCCGACCGCAAGAGCCAGGTCGGCAGCGGCGACCGCAGCGAGCGTATCCGCACCTACAACTTCCCCCAAGGGCGCTGCACCGACCACCGCATCGGCCTGACCCTCTACAAGCTCGACGCCATCATGCAGGGGGATTTAAACGAGATCATCGACGCCCTGACCACCCACAGCCAGGCCGAGGCCATGAGCGGGCGGGAGAACTAGATTTGGCCGAAACCTGGACGGTCCTCAAGGTCCTGCGCTGGACCGCCGACTACTTTCGGGAAAAGGGGATCGACGGCGGCCGCCTCGACGCCGAGGTGCTCCTTGCCGACACCCTGAAGCTCGACCGGGTCGGGCTCTATCTCCAGTTCGACCGGCCCCTTTCCGCCGACGAACTGGCGGCCTACCGGCAACGGGTGGCGCGGCGCGCCCAACGGGAACCGCTTCAGTACATACTCGGCGCAACCGAGTTCTGGTCCCTGCCCCTGCAAGTCACGCCCGAGGTGCTCATTCCCCGGGCCGACACCGAAGTGCTGGTGGAAGAAGCTTTAAAGAAGGTAACGGGAGCCGCCGGCATCCTCGACGTCGGCACCGGCAGCGGCGCCGTCGCCATCGCCCTGGCCCATGAACTGCCCGAGGCCCGAATCGAAGCGGTGGATATCTCCCCGGCGGCCCTGGCCCTGGCCGAGGAAAACGCCCGCCGGAACGGGGTGGCCGAGCGGATGCGCTTCCGCCGGGCCGATCTTTACCAATTGCAGGGTGGTCCTTACGACCTGGTGGTCGCCAATCCGCCCTACATTCCAGAGGCGGAGATGGCCGAACTCATGCCCGAGGTACGGGATCACGAACCCCATCTCGCCCTGCGCGGCGGCGATGCCGACGGCCTGGCCGCCTACCGGGCACTGGCGGCCGCCGTCCCCGGCCTGCTCGTTCCCGACGGCTGGCTGCTGGTCGAGGTCGGTATCGGCCAGGCCGAAGCGGTGCGCCGGCTTTTTGCCGAAGCCGGGCTGGACGACTGTTATACGCGCGCCGACTACGCCGGGATCCCCCGGGTGGTCGGCGGACGGAAATCATAGGGGCAAGACATGCCTTGCCCCTACGTCAAATCAATCAAAAGGGATTTATCTTGGATAAACTGATCATCAGGGGGGGGCGCAGGCTCACCGGAGAAGTGTCGGTAAGCGGTTCAAAAAACGCCGCGCTGCCGATCCTCTTTACGACCATTCTCGCCCCCGGGCGGCATGAAATCCGCAACGTTCCGGCGCTGCGCGACATCAATACCAGCATTCGCCTGCTGGAAAGTCTGGGCGCCCAGGTTGAGGGGCAGAGCGGTACGGTGCACGTCGATGCCACAGGCATCGACCAGGTCGAGGCGACTTACGATCTGGTCAAGACCATGCGCGCCTCGGTCCTGGTTCTCGGGCCCCTGCTGGCCCGCTTCGGCCGCTCGCGGGTCTCCCTTCCCGGCGGCTGCGCCATCGGCGCCCGCCCCATCGACCAGCACCTCAAGGGGCTGGCGGCGATGGGGGCGGAAATCCGCCTCTCCCACGGTTATGTCGAAGCCGAGGCCAAGTCCCTGCGCGGGGCGCGCATCCATTTCGACCTTTCCACGGTCGGCGGCACCGAGCATCTGCTGATGACCGCGGCGCTGGCCAAGGGGGAAACGGTTCTCGAGAACGCCGCCCGCGAACCGGAAATCGCCGAATTGGCCGAAGTGCTCAACGGCATGGGCGCCAGGATCGAGGGCGCCGGAACCGATACCATCCGCATCCTCGGCGCGGAGCAACTCGCGCCGATGAATCACCGGGTCATGCCCGACCGCATCGAGGCCGGCACCTTCATGATCGCCGCCGCCATCACCGGTGGCGACGTGCGCATCCGCGACATGCGCCTGGAACATCTGGACGCCTTGGCCTTCAAGCTGCAGGACGCCGGCGTCGAGGTGTTCAGCCGCGACAACGCGGTGCAGGTGCGCGCCCCGGAGCGGATCCGTCCGGTCAACATCAAGACCCGCCCCTACCCCGGCTTTCCCACCGACATGCAAGCCCAGTTCATGGCCCTGATGTGCCTGGCCGACGGCGCCAGCGTCATCAGCGAAAACATCTTCGAGAACCGCTTCATGCATGTGGCCGAGCTGCTCCGCTTCGGCGCCGATATCCTCATCGAGGGAAATACGGCGACGGTCAAGGGCGTCCGCCGCCTCTCCGGCGCCCCGGTCATGGCCACCGACCTGCGCGCCAGCGCCTCGCTGGTGCTGGCCGGACTGGCCGCCGAAAACACCACGGAAATCTCCCGTATCTATCACCTCGACCGGGGCTACGAACGCATCGAAGAAAAGCTCAAGGGTCTGGGCGCGGATATCGAGCGGGTCAAGGAATAATCGTAGGGGCGCAGCATGCTGCGCCCTGAACCAGGCATTCTGGGCGCAGCATGCTGCGCCCCTACAGGGAATGGCACAAATGAGCGACTACATTACCTTCGCCCTGCCCAAGGGGCGGATCATGCAGGATTCGATGGAGCTCTTCGCCCGGATCGGCATCACCTGCCCGGAAATGGAGAAGGAGAGCCGCAAGCTCGTTTTCGAGAACCCGGAGAGCAAATTCCGCTTCATGGCGGTGCGGGCCACCGACGTGCCGACTTACGTGGAATACGGCTGCGCCGACATCGGCGTGGTCGGCAAGGACACCCTGATGGAACAGGGCAAGGACCTCTACGAGCCTCTCGACCTCAAGTTCGGCTACTGCCGGATGGTGGTGGCCGAACCCAAGGCCCTGCGCCAGGAGGATGATCCGGCCAACTGGTCGAACATCCGGGTGGCGACCAAATACCCCAACGTCACCGAACGCTATTTCGCCGCCAAGGGGATTCAGGTCGAACTGATCAAGCTCTACGGCTCCATCGAGCTGGCGCCCCTGGTCGGGCTTTCCGAGCGCATCGTCGACCTGGTTTCCACCGGCGTCACCTTGCGGGAAAACGGCATGGTCGAGGTCGAGACCATCGCCGAAATCACCACGCGACTGATCGTCAACCGCGCCAGTCTCAAGACCAAGCACCAGCGTATCACCAAAATCATCGAAGATCTGGAACGAATCATCGGCGACGAAGTGCGCCTGTCGAAATAAAGCGGTTCGACTTCAGCCTTTAACCCTTCAGCCTTTTTCCTTTCACCTGGATTTCACCCATGATTCAGACATTGCGTTTTTCCGATCCCGGCTTTGCCGACGCCTTTCGCAAGATCGAGGAACGGGGGGAGACGGCGCCGACCGGCGTGGTCGAAACGGTGCAGGCGATCATCGCCGAGGTCCGCGCCCGCGGCGATCGGGCGGTCTTCGACTATACCGCCCGCTTCGACCGGCTGGAGCTGACCGCCGCGACGGTGGAAGTCCGCGCCGAGGAACTCGACCGAGCGCTGGCCACCATCCCCGCCGAATCCCGGGCGGCACTGGAGCTGGCGGCGAAACGCATCGGCGACTACCACCGCAAGCAGAAGCAGGAAACCTGGATCTCCACCGACGAAGCCGACGTGCTCCTCGGGCAGATGGTGCGGCCGCTGGATCGGGTCGGCATCTACGTCCCCGGCGGCAAGGCCGCCTATCCCTCGTCGGTGCTGATGAACGCCGTCCCCGCGAAAGTGGCGGGAGTCGCCGAAGTCGTCATGGTCGTGCCGATGCCGGGGGGCGAGGTCAATCCCTTCGTCCTGGCGGCGGCCCGGATCGCCGGAGTCGATCGCGTCTTCAAGGTCGGCGGGGCGCAGGCGGTGGCGGCTTTGGCCTACGGCACCGAAAGCATTCCCAAGGTCGACAAGATCACCGGCCCGGGGAATATCTACGTCGCGACGGCGAAACAGCTGGTCTTCGGCAAGGTCGACATCGACATGATCGCCGGCCCCAGCGAGATCCTGATCATCAACGACGGCAGCGGCGTCCCGGCCCATCTCGCCGCCGATCTCCTCGGCCAGGCCGAGCACGACGAACTGGCCTCGTCGATCCTCATCACCATCGACGAAGACTTTGCCAAGCAGGTCGCCGCCGAGGTCGAAAAGCAGCTGCGCCAGCTCTCCCGGGAATCCATCGCCCGCCAGTCCATCGACCGCTACGGGGCGATCATCCTCGCACAGAATCTCGACGAGGCCATCGACTTTTCCAACCGCATCGCCCCCGAACACCTGGAGCTGGCGGTGGACAACCCCTTCGAGATCCTCCCCCGCATCCGCCACGCCGGGGCGATCTTCATGGGCCACCATACCCCGGAAGCGGCCGGCGACTACCTCGCCGGGCCCAACCACACCCTGCCGACCGGCGGCACGGCGCGCTTCTTCTCGCCCCTGTCGCTGGACGATTTCGTCAAGAAGTCGAGCATCGTCTCCTTCTCCAGGCAGGGGCTGGATCGGCTCGGCCGGGAGATCGTCCATATCGCCGAACTCGAAGGCCTGCAGGCCCACGCCCGCTCGGTCTCCTTGCGCCTGGAAAAATAACGTTTTCTCGTAGGGCCGCACCGATGCGCGCCCAGGGCGAACGCCGCCCCAACAATTGCAACAAAGTGGAGGTTCGCATGTCCCGCAGCGCCACCATCGACCGCCGAACCAGGGAAACCCAGATCCAGCTGACCCTCGAACTGGACGGCCGGGGCGAATCGAGCGTCGCCACCCCCGTTCCTTTCATCGACCACATGCTGACCCTGCTCGCCCGCCACGGCTTTTTCGATCTGACCGTCGCGGCCCAAGGGGATATCGAGATCGACGCCCACCACACCGTGGAGGATCTCGGCATCTGTCTCGGCGAAGCCTTCAAGCAGGCCCTGGGTGACAAGGCCGGGATCCGCCGTTTCGGGCGGGGGACCATGCC
>CALJLX010000011.1 GCA_937982495.1 uncultured Desulfuromonas sp. | reverse complement strand
CGACTTCCACGATCACCTCCCCTTCGTAGCCCCCGTCACCGAGGATACCGGAGACGGTAAAGCCTTCCGTCCGTATTCCGGAAAGTCGTTCGATACGATCCGTTACAAAATAAAGCGCATTGCCGTTGTTATCCGACACATCCAGCCAGACCATAGGTCACCTCCCAAAGAGTTGATTGCCGATGGGATGACCTTAGCGGGGAACTACGACAAAATAAGTCACAGCGTATCGAGATCCAAGCCTCGGCGCAGGCCGTCGACAAAGGCCGTCCGCAGGGATTCGGGTTCGAGCACCCGGACATGGGGGAGATAGGAATAAAGCCAGGAAAGGATTTCTTTCTCGCCGCCGGCAGTAAAGGAAAGAATCAGCGAACCGTCCGGCTCTTCGGCGACTTGCTGGGAGGGGTGCCAGGTGCGCTCGCGAATGAGATAGGCGATCTCGGCGGAAAACCGGACCCGAATATCGAGCGGCGCCTCGTCGATGAGACCAAAGGCGTTACCGAGCAGGTCATCGACGGAAAAATCATCGGGCACTTCAAAGCGCTCCTCCAACCGCTCCAGGGTCTGGATCCGATCGACGAGAAAGCGCCGCAACCCCCGGCGGTTATGGGCATAGGCCGCGAGATAGAGGGAATCCTTGTAAAAAACCAGGGTATAGGGATCGATCAGATAGACCTCGGGGGCGCGCCGGGGGGGCGCGTAACGGATGCGGCAGGTGTACTGGCGCAGCAGCGCCTCGCGCAGTTTTTCGAGGAGATCCCGTTGCGGGGCATAATCGCGCAAGCCCTGAAAGTGCGGAGTCGCCGCCTGGGCCAGGCGTTCGAGGTGAGCCAGGTTGCGGGGAGGCAGATTGGAACGGATGCGGGCGAAGACCGCGTCGAGATCTTCCTGAAAAGGGGTGCCCTGCAAAAAGGCGAGTTGCCCCCGACAGAGGTAGAAGGTCATCAGCTCATAGAGGGAAAAGGTGACCGGCAGGTATTCCTTGAACTCGGCCATGAAGCTGTGCAGCACGGTGCCGTCGGGCTGATTCTCGCGGATCAGCGGATAACCGGCGTCCTCCAGAGCCTTGAGATCGCGGTAGACGGTGCGGCGATTGACCCCGCACTCATCCGCCAGTTCCTCGACGGTGGCGCCGAAACGGGCGCGCAGAATGCGGATGACATCGTGCAGCCGCGCCGCCTGACTGTATTTTTTCGCGGGTTTGCCGGGTTTGTTCGGTTCTTTGCTCATGATCCTTTTCCCTACAGTTCCTCCCGCGCCGTCATCTCGCGCAGGCCGTGAATGGTACCGCTACCGTGGGGGCTGTCAATGCGGCTGACGGAGAAGAAGAGTTGCAGCCTACCGCCGCTGACCACCGCCGCCCGCTCGCCGGAAAGCCGTACCCCGGCCAGGTCGAGGCGGCTGCCAGAAGCCGAAACCGCCGTCGGCGCGGAGATTTTCAAGCCGTTGGCGATCAGAGTCGAGCCTTCCGCGCGCAGGCCGATATCGCCGCCGCTGATCTCCCCGCGATCGAAGACCGCCGTGGAACGGCGCAGGGTCACGGAGCGGGCGCGAATATCGCGCAGGTGGACATCCTGGCAATCGACGATCTCTAGGCTCTCATAATCTCCCGCGAAGATCATGCCCCGCGTCCCCTCGCATCGCCCTACCCCCTGCCCGGCCGAAGCGGAACGCGGCGACGGCCGGTAGCGACCGGCCAAGGCGTCGGAAAAAACAGCGGCAAAGAGGCGCGGTTGCTCATCCATCGGCATATGCCCGGCGCCGGGGATGATGCGCAGAGTGGCCTCGGGCAGATTGGCTTCAAGCAGGACGCCGGTGCGCACCGGCGTGATCCGGTCCTGTTCCCCCCAAAGGATGGCGGTCGGCGCCTTGATGCGAAAGAGATAGGGGCTGAAGTCCTCCTGGATCAGGGCGATGGCGGCGATTTTTTCCGGATCGCCGCCGAGCAGTTGCTGACGCAGCCTGTCGTTGTCGAGCATCAGGTCAAGATCGAAGAGGGGATTGGGCAGGCCGCCGAGCATATTGCCGAGAAAGCTGTCGACCGCGACCGGTACGGAAAAATTTTCCGCCAGAACCCCGAGCATCTCCTTGGTGTAAACCCGTCGGTCCAGCACTCCGGCCGCGTCGACCAGCACCAGCCGGGTCAGGGCCTCGGGGTAGGTTCCCGCGTAGCGCAGGGCGATGGCGCCGCCCAGGGAATGACCGGCGATAATCGGCGGGGCGCCGATGAACGTATCAACCACCCACTTAACAAAGACGGCATAATTCCCCGGAGAATAAAGGGAATTCTGTTTCTGTGAACGGCCAAAACCGGGCAGGTCGAAGGTCACGACATGATAGTCCCGGGCCAGCTGGGGCAAGAGCCCCTGCCAGGTGCCCGAAGCCAGATCCCCCAGTCCGTGGATCAGCACCAGCGGCGGATTCCCCCTGCGCCCGGCTTCCTGGATCAAGGCCTGGCCGCCAAAGACCGGCTCGCGTACCATCCGTTCCCGAACCTTGCCGCTCTCCCCGGCCGACAGGGCCTGGACCGGGAGGGTCCAGAAGAGAAGAAAAAAAAGCAATATCCATATCTTAATCAATTGACTCATAACCACTTTAATCCTCCAATTCCCGACAACCCGCGCCCAACTCCGCCACTATAAAGCAAAAAAGCCGCCCGGCATACCCGAACGGCTCTTTATTCCGCAAATACAGCAACCAGTCACTCGTCACCAGTCACTGCCTATTCCCACTCAATGGTCGCCGGCGGCTTACTCGAAATATCATAAACCACCCGGTTGATCCCCTTGACCTCGTTGATGATGCGGTTGCTGATATGGGCCATGTCGGCGTAGGGGAGCGGATACCAGCCGGCGGTCATGAAATCCTTGGTTTCAACGGCGCGCAGCGCCACCACGTATTCGTAGGTGCGACCGTCGCCCATGACGCCGACGCTCTTCACCGGCAGAAAGACGGCGAAGGCCTGGCTGATTTTGTCGTAATGGCCGGTGCGGTAGAGCTCTTCAATGTAGATGGCGTCGGCCAGGCGCAGAATGTCGGCGTATTCCTTCTTCACCTCGCCGAGAATCCGCACCCCCAGGCCGGGACCGGGGAAGGGATGGCGCCAGACCATGGCGTGGGGCAGGCCCAGTTCCTCGCCGATGGCGCGGACCTCGTCCTTGAAGAGCTCGCGCAACGGTTCCAGCAGTTGCAGCTTCATATAGTCCGGCAGCCCGCCGACGTTGTGATGGCTCTTGATGTTGTGGGCCTTGCCGGTCTTGGCCCCGGCCGACTCGATGACGTCGGGGTAGATCGTCCCCTGGGCCAGCCACCTGGCGTCGGTGAGCTTGTTCGATTCTTCCTCGAAGATGTCGACGAAAAGACCGCCGATAATCTTGCGTTTCCGCTCGGGGTCGGCAACGCCGGCCAGGGCCGAAAGAAAGCGCTCCTCGGCATCGACGCGGATGACCTTCACGCCCATGTTGCGGGCGAAGGTGGCCATGACCTGATCACCCTCGTTCAGCCGTAGCAGACCGTTGTCGACGAAGACGCAGGTGAGCTGCTCGCCGATGGCACGGTGGATGAGCGCCGCCGCCACCGAGGAATCAACCCCGCCGGAAAGTCCGAGGATAACCCGGTCGCCGCCAACCTGCTCGCGGATGCGGGCAATGGCGTCGTCGATGATCCGGCCCGGCGTCCATTGGCCGGCGCAGCCGCAGATGTCGCGAACAAAGGTATCGAGCAACTGCTGACCATGGGGGGTGTGGTTGACCTCGGGATGGAACTGCACACCGTAGAGGCGTCGGGCCGTATTTTGAATGGCGCAGACCGGGGCGTTGCCGGTGCGGGCGACGACCTCGAAACCTTCCGGGACCGCTTCCACATGATCGCCGTGGCTCATCCACACCGGGCTCTTGCCTTCCGTGAAAAAACCGTCGAAGAGCGGTCCCGGTTGCCCCTGGGCGAGGAGCTCGGCATGGCCGAACTCGCGCTTGCCCGCAGGCACCACGCGGCCGCCGAAATGCCGACTCATCAGCTGCATGCCGTAGCAGATGCCGAGCACCGGCACGCCGAGCTCGAACAGCTCCTCGGCGATGGCCGGCGCGCCTTCTTCATAAACCGACTTGGGCCCACCGGAGAGAATAATCCCCTTGGGGGCGAAAGCGCGGATCGCGTTGAGCTCCATATCGAAGGGATGCAGTTCGCAATAGACATGGGCCTCGCGCACCCGGCGGGCGATGAGCTGGGTGTACTGGGAACCGAAGTCGAGAATCAGGATTTTTTCGCTATGAATGTCGGTCATGGAATACCTGTCAAAGGGCGGGATCGTTGGTCAGATAGACATCCGCGCCGATGGAGTGGATTTTTTTCAGTTGAAAGCGTTGCTCGATCGATTCCAGACGGTCCGTGTTCTCATCCAGAATTTCCATTTGCAGATAGCAGACATTGTTGGCCAATAGGGCCCGTGCACCTTCGAGAACCTGCAGTTCGTGCCCTTCCACATCAATTTTAAGCATCAGGCGCTTGCCGGAGAAGTCAGGGAATATCTGATCCAGCGTCGTGATCGAGATGGTCACGGATTCGTAACGGTGGGTTCGGGTCGAGGCGGGAGCGGTCTCGGCGATCCGCGAGGTACCGGTGCTGCTGCCGAGGTTTTTCAGAAATGTCGCCTCGCCGACGTGATCGCTCAAACCTAGACGATGGGCCTTGATTTTATCCCAGAAGCCGTTGAGGAAAATGTTGCCGCACAGCTGATGAAAATTCGCGGCATCGGGCTCGAAGGCGTGAATCTGCCCGAGGTCTGGGACGTGCCTGGCCACCAGCAACGAATACAGACCAATGTTCGAGCCGATGTCTAAAAAGCATTCCAGGCGATGGTCTTTGATCAGTTGCAGGCAGCGGGCGATCTGTTCCGGTTCATAAGGCTCGTGAATGATCAGATGCCGATCGATGTAATTGCGATAGCCGAGCAACAAGCGCAGGTCCAGGCGCCGCCGGATTTTGATCTTGGGCGAGAAATAGTCGCGATAGATGATTTTTTTCAGTTTTTTAAACATGATTTCCCACTAAATCCCCCCGGAAAAGAGCCATATCCGTTAAGCCTGAGCGACCCGGCGGGACGCACCTGACGTTACCCCTGTCGTTCTACCCGGTAGTTCGGGGCTTCGTGGGTGATGGTGACGTCGTGGACGTGGGATTCTCGCAGGCCGGCGTTGGTGATGCGCATGAAGCGGGCATTTTGCTGCAACTCGACGATAGTGCGGCAACCGGTGTAGCCCATCCCGGCGCGCAGGCCACCCATCAGCTGATGGATGTTGCTGGAAAGACTGCCGCGGAAAGGCACCCGCCCTTCGATCCCCTCGGGAACCAGTTTCACGTCGCTGTCCACATCCCCCTGGAAATAGCGGTCCTTGCTCCCCTGCTTCATAGCGCCGAGGCTGCCCATGCCGCGATAGGTCTTGTAGGTTCGCCCCTGGTAGAGAATGGTCTCGCCGGGGGATTCGTCGGTGCCGGCGAAGAGGGAACCGATCATGATGATGTCGGCGCCGGCGGCGATGGCCTTGGGCAGTTCGCCGGAATATTTGATACCGCCGTCGGCGATCAGCGGGATTCCCGCCTTGCGGGTGACCGTGGCCACGTCGGCGATGGCGGTGATCTGCGGCACCCCGACCCCGGCGACGACCCGGGTGGTGCAGATCGAACCGGGGCCGATACCGACCTTGACCGCGTCGACCCCAGCTTTGATCAGGGCCGCGGCCGCTTCGGCGGTGGCGATATTGCCCGCGATCAGTTGCAGATCGGGATAGGCCCGCTTGGTGTCGCGAACGGCGTCGAGCACCCCCTGGGAGTGACCGTGGGCGGTATCGATGACGACCACGTCGACCCCGGCTCGCGTCAGGGCTTCGAGACGCTCCTCGCGATCGCCGGCGACGCCGACCGCCGCCCCGACCCGCAACCGGCCGAAGTCGTCCTTGCAGGCGTTGGGGTACTTGCGGACCTTTTCAATATCCTTGATGGTAATCAACCCCTTGAGGGCGTAATTGTCGTCCACCACCAACAGCTTTTCGATGCGGTGCTGATGCAGGTGAAACTTGGCTTCCTCCAGCGTCGTCCCGGGGGGAACGGTGACCAGCTTATCCTTGGTCATGACATTGGAAATCGGCTGATCGAGTTTCGTCTCGAAACGCAGGTCGCGGTTGGTGAGAATCCCCACCAGCTTGCCGTCCTTGGTGATCGGCACCCCGGAGATGCGGTATTTCTCCATCAATTCGAGGGCTTCGTAGATTTTCTGCTCGGGACGCATGGTGATCGGATCGACGATCATGCCGCTTTCCGATTTCTTCACCTGATCGACCTCCAGGGCCTGCATGGCCGGCGTCATATTTTTGTGCAGGATGCCGAGACCACCCTCCCGGGCCATGCAGATGGCGGTCCGGTTCTCGGTAACGGTATCCATGGCGGCGGAAAGCAGGGGGATATTGAGCCTGACCCTGGGAGTCAGTTGGGTGGTGAGATCGACTTCCTTGGGAAGAACGGTGGAATGGGCGGGGACGAGAAGCACGTCGTCGAAAGTGAGTCCTTCACGGATCTCGGGATCCAGCATCGCCAGCTCCTTCTTATGAGAGGGGGAACATCCTTGGTAGTGAAATGAAAAATATTAATCGGCAATATTATCCAAGCCGATCCGGTTGAGTCAAGGCAAAATCCGTTAAAAATCATCAAACAGGCGCGGCCGCGACCATCCCGCGCAAGGGAAAGGTCGCGACCGCTACAGGCAGGCTTTCCAGTTAGTTGGGAATGAACTGGCCGACGCTTTCGATACGATACATGAGGGAAGTCAGGAGCTTGATCGTAGACTCCAGATCGTCGAGGGAAAGGAGCTCCACCGGAGTATGCATGTAGCGCAAGGGGACGCTGACCAGCGCCGCCGCCGTCCCCCCCCGGGAAAGCTGGATGACGTTGGCGTCGGTGCCGGTGCCGCGCGGCGCGCCCATGACCTGATAGGGGATGTTCTCGGCGCGGGCGGTGGCCACGAGCAGATCGAAGAGGACCGGGTTGACGTTGGGGCCGCGGGCGATGATCGGCCCCTTGCCGATTTTGAACTCGCCGATTTCCTTCTTGTCCATCTCCGGATAGTCGGTGGCGAAGCCGACGTCGACGGCGATGCCGATATCGGGGTTGACCCCGTAGGCGCTGGTCGTCCCGCCGCGCAGCCCGAC
>CALJLX010000010.1 GCA_937982495.1 uncultured Desulfuromonas sp. | reverse complement strand
TACAGCGAACCGAGGTTTTTCTTGCACAAAACCCACAATCTCGCCGCAGGGGTGAAACAGGGGCAATTGCGCGCCCTGGCCAAGGCCATCACCCTCATCGAAAGCCGCAACGCCGACCATTCCCCAGCGGCGGCCGCCCTCCTCGAAGAACTTCTGCCCGCCTCGGGTAACGCCATGCGTATCGGCATCTCCGGCGTGCCCGGCGTCGGCAAGAGCACCTTCATCGAAGCCTTCGGCCTGCGCCTCACCCGCTTAGGCCACAAGGTCGCGGTCCTCGCCGTCGACCCCAGTTCCCAGATCTCCGGCGGCAGTATTCTCGGCGACAAGACGCGCATGGAAGAACTCGCCCGCGATCCCAACGCCTTCATCCGCCCCTCCCCCGCCGGCGGCACCCTCGGCGGCGTCGCCCGCAAGACCCGTGAAACCATGCTCTTGTGCGAAGCCGCCGGTTACGACGTGGTCATCGTCGAAACCGTCGGCGTCGGCCAGTCGGAAATCACCGTCGCCTCGATGGTCGATTTTTTTCTGCTCTTACAGTTGCCCGGAGCCGGCGACGAGTTGCAGGGGATCAAGAAAGGGGTCATGGAGATCGCCGACGCCATCCTCATCAACAAGGCCGAAGGCGATAATCGCCCCCGCGCCGAACTGGCCCGCGGGCAGTATGTCAACGCCCTGCACCTGCTCAAGCCGAAAAGCGATCATTGGCCGGTGCCGGCCCTGCTCTGCAGCGCCCTGCACGGCGAAGGCATCGCCGAGGTCTGGGAAACCATCCAGGCCTTTCGCCGGGCGATGGAAACGAGCGGGGAATTCGCCGAAAAGCGTCGGCGACAGGCCGTCGACTGGATGTGGACGCTGGTCATGGACGATCTGAAACAGCTCTTTCTGCACGACCCCAAGGTCGAAGCCCTGCTCCCCCGGCTGCAGGACGCCGTCGACCAAGGCATCACCACCCCCGGCGTCGCCGCCCGCCGCCTGTTGGAGGCGTTTCGGCGGCCGTAGGGGTACCGTTCGGGATGATCCGGGTGGTGCAAATGACCGTTGAACCCGGCCGTAGGGGCGCACCGATGTGCACCCAACCGTCGCAAATTGCGAACTCTCCCCTGGGCG
>CALJLX010000009.1 GCA_937982495.1 uncultured Desulfuromonas sp. | reverse complement strand
ATAGCGGTCGCCGCATGGCCGGCCAGTAGGGTGAAAAGCTCATAATCGACATCGGCGAAGCGCCGCTTCTGTTCAAGGAGGCGGTAAATGGCGATTACTCCGATGACATGCTCCTTGATTTTCAAGGGGATACAGGCCATGGGCTGGGCATAGTCGAGTTCATAGGCCTCGATATCCTCGACAAAATGATTTTCGCCGGTCTGCCCCGCCCGGCCGATCACCCCCACACCCAGGTCAACGGGAGGCAGGTCCGAGGCATCGATTCCTTCGTGACCGGCGAGTTCGAGCTTGCCGGTTTTTTCGTCCAGCAGCAGCACGGCAAAGACTTCGGCGCCGATCAGATTGATGACGATCTCGGAAATGATCTGCAGAACTTCCCTGAAGTCGAGGGTCGAATGCAGCTGGTAGGAGGCGATGTATAGATTCGCCAGCATGTTGTTTTCCGATTCGACCACGACGTAGCGATTGGCGAAATCGTGATTTTCCTCCTCAACAGCCTTGATCCGGTCGAGAATCTCCTGTTTCTCCCGTTCCAGTTCGGCGACCTGCTGCCGCAACCGTTGGAGTTCCTCCAGTTGGATCGGAGAAGGAATATCTTGCGCCGCCGGCTCTTTGAGTTTGAGAATCTGGTAACGCAGACGCTCGTTTTCTTTCAAGAGGGACTGGGTAAATTCGGCGCCCTTCTTGAAAACCTGAAGAAATTCCTCGGCCCGCTTGGCCGAACTGCTTTCCTCGCTGAATTCCGACATGTAAACCGCTCCTGGGAGGATATCGTCGATGGGGTTAAAATCCGCAGCGGCGCAAAACTTCACCGGCCATCAGGGAAAGAGGAAGAACCTTATCTACCTTGCCGGTCGCGATCGCTTCCTTGGGCATGCCGAAGACCACGCTGCTTTCCTCGCTTTCGGCGAGCACCTGACCGCCCCGTTCCTTGATCCGCTCCACCCCGCGAGCACCGTCATTGCCCATACCGGTGAGAACGACGCCCAGCAGGTTCGCACCGAAAACCTCGCTGGCGGATTTGAACATGACATCGACGGATGGAGTGTAGCGCTGACTCGGTGGCGGATCCTCGACCAAAGCGATGACGTTGCCGGCACGCACCTGAAAAGTGAGATTTTTTCCCCCCGGCGCGATCAGCACGCGCCCGGGAAGCATCAGATCCCCCGTTTGCCCCTCTTTGACTTCCAGGGCGCAGAACTTGTTCAAACGCTCGGCGAAGGCGCGGGTAAAAACCGGCGGCATATGCTGGGAAATAGCGATGCCCAAAGGCAAAGGGTCGGTGATGGAGGAGAGCAGGGCCTGGAGCGCGGGGGGACCGCCCGTGGAAGCGCCGATGACGATCTGGCCAAGGCCGTTGCTCCGGGGGATGAGCGTAGGCATCGGCCCGGCCGAGGATTCGCGGATCCGGTCCCTGGCCGATGGACGACGCAACACCTTGTTCATATCGGTGCGGGCGGTTTCCATGACCTTAGCCAGGAGATCGTCGCGGATATTCACCAATTCGGGGGAAATCCGGCTGGTCGGTTTGGCCACGAAGTCGACGGCTCCCAGTTCGAGGGCTTTGAAGACATTTTCATCATCGGCGAGGGAGGAGACGACGATCACCGGCGTCGGACGGTTTTGCATGACGATCCGCAAAAAACCGAAACCGTCGATGCGCGGCATCTCCAGGTCGAGGGTCACCAGATCGGGCTGCAAATCGAAAAATTTGCGCAAGCCCTCCTCACCGTTGCAGGCGTAGCCGACCACGGTCACACCCGGGATCTCCTCAAGAAGCTTGATGATCGTGCGACGATTGTAAGCGGAGTCGTCGACCACCAGAACACGGACCGTCTGGTTCATGGCCGCTCTCCCGAAGTAAAGTTCAGGGCCGGGCGCTGATAGACCATGTCATGCTGAAAGTGGCGCAAGGCGAAGGAGGTCGTGATGTTCATCAGCGATTCGGAGTGTCCCAGCAGCAGAAACCCTTCCGGCTTGAGGCGGGAGTAAAAACTGTCGATGACCTTCTTTTTGGCCGGAAGGTCGAAGTAGATGATGACGTTACGGCAAAAGATGACATCGACCTTGCCGAGCAGGGCGACCCGGGGAAAGTCGAAGAGATTCAGGTGGCTGATGGAGACGAGGTTCTTGATCTGATCGTTGATCCGATATTTGCCGTCGACCTCGGTGAAATACTTTTTCAGGTAGCGGGCATCGGTGGAGCGGAAGGAAGATTGTCCGTAAATCCCCTTGCGGGCGATCTGCAGTACCCGCTGGCTGATGTCCGTGCCGACAATGTCGACCTGCCAGCCATCAAACAGCCCCTGGTCGAGAATCAGCATGGCGATGGTATAAGGCTCCTCGCCGCTGGAACAACCGGCGCTCCAGATACGGATTTTTTTATCGCCGACCTGATCTTTCTTCGCGCGGATCTCCGGCAAGATCTCCTTGACGAAGGTCTTCAGCTGAAAGTCTTCCCGAAAAAAATAGGTTTCGTTGGTGGTCAGGGTGTTGATGACTTCGGTGAATTCATCATCCTTGTTCTTATGGTAACGCAGATAGTAGTAATAATCCTTGAAGCTTTTGAGCTGCAGAGTCTGCAGCCGCTTGCCCAGGCGGCGTTCGAGCAGATATTTGGAATCCGGGCCGAAATGAAGGCCACTGTGGGCATAGACGAGATCCTTGAGCTGCCGGAACTCTTCGTCGCTCATGGAAATTTCAGGGGTGAGAAAGAGCACGGCCTAGCCCTCCCCCCCGAGAGATTCCAGGGTCTGTTCCAACTGGGCGCGGACCAGGCCTTCCCCTTCGACCAGCAAGCGGTTTTCAACCAGTTCGCGGCAAGTCGTGCTCTTGAGTTGTTCCAGGGCCTGCGCGAAACGCAGTCGGACCTCCCAATGATCATGATTGATCAGAACCTCGGCCATGGCCGGAAGCCAGTCCTGGCGCCCGGTCTTCACCAGCAGGGCGAGGGCGGCGCCGACAACCTCTTCGTCGCCATGATAGAGTGACGCGATCAGTTGCGGGAAGGCGCCGTTGGGATCGAAAGCGAACCAGGCTTCGAGAGCGGCGATACAGACCAGCCCCACCGGATCTCCCCAAGCTTCGCGAATCAGAGTACCGGCCCGGTCCGTCCCGATGTGGCCGATGGCACGGGTGACCGTGGCCCGAACCCAAGGATCTTCGTCGTGAAGGGCCAAGGCCAAGGCGTCGACGGCACGGCGATCCTTCAACCCGCCCAGCACCTCGGCGCCAACCCGGCGGACATCGGCGTCCTCGTCGGTCAGAGCCAAAACCAGGGCGTCGAGCTGTTCGATATCGGGATTGCTCCCCAGGGCGGCCACGGCCGATCGACGAACCTCGGAGGAATCGTCCTTCAGGGCCAGAAAGACCATCGGCTTGATAATGCGGAAGCTGCCCTTTCCCAAAACCGCGATGGCCGCCATGCGAGTCTCGGCGGCGGGGTCCTCCATCAGCGGAGAGAGAACGGCGAGAAGCTCTTCCGGATAGGTTTCGGCCAGGGCACCGAGTGCTTCCTGGGCGACTCGCCGGGGTTCGGCGTCTGCCTCCCGAAGAATCCGCGTCAATGCCGGCAAGGCGGCGACAACCTTGAGATGACCAAGGGCGTGGGCAGCGGCCAGAACCAGTTCCTGGTGATCCGATTCCAGGGCGCCGAGGAGGGGTTCGATCGCTTCTTCGGCCCCCGTCTCCGCCGCCAGATAGCAAAGATAGGCCTGCATCCGCGCGGTCTGGCGCGGCCACTCCCGAAGCAAGGAAACGACCGCCGGTCGCCCCAGGGACAGAATGGCCCCGGCGGCCTCCCGCCCGAGTTCCTCGTCCGCCAGCCAGGGAAGAAGTCGATCGAGACAGCGGCGGGCGGAAACGAGAGGAACGAGGCGTAAGGCGGCGTGAACCACCGGCATGCGAGGGGAATCCAGACCCTCGGCCAGAGCCTGATCCGCGGCCGCGGGCTCACGGGCCAAGGCTTCCGCCACAGCCTGGGGATGGTTGCGATAAAGAGTTTCCAAGGAAAGTACCGCCGCCTCGCGAACATTGCGCATGCGATCATTCAGGCCTGAAGCTAAGAGCGGCGCGCCGGCGGCCATGCCGATCTGTCCGAGACAGTCGAAAAGAGCCTTGCGCAGCAAGGGATCTTCGGCGTAGCGACTGATGCGCTCGAAGGGAATCGGGTGGCCAATGCGTCCCAAGGCTTCGAGGATGGTGAAACGCATGAGCAGATCCGTTTCTTCCATCGCTTCGAGCAGCGGCACGAGCGCCTCGCCATGCCGTAACTTCCCGAGATTCTCCGCCGCCGCGGCGCGGACGTTGCCGTCGCCGTCGGCAAGAGCCCCGGTCATGACCGCCAGACTTGCCGGGTCACCGATCTCCCCCAGGATATCGAGGACAAACTTGCGCACATCGGGATCGGAGCAGGCGAGTTCCTCATGCAGAACCGGCAACGCCCGGGCGCCAAGCCGCACCAGGATATCGACGCCGACGTTGCGCAACCCGGCATTGTCCTGGGCATGGAGCAGTTCAACGATGTCCCCGGCCAGTTCTCCGGCCCGGGGCAGACCGAGAAAGGTCTCCGACGCCTCCTTGCGCACCCGCCAGCTCACATCCCCCATCGCCCGATAAAGAAGCGCCATAGGCAGGTGCATGCCGAGGCCGGCCAGATCCCGAACCGCCTGAATCCGTGCCTCCTCATCGCCGGATTCGAGTTTTTTCCCCAGAAGTTCCGCTATATCCACGCAAAAGTCCTTGCCCTAGAAGCGCGACGGGCCAACGGCCGATTTCCGGCCTGACGCCACGAATTCTATTGAAGCTCTGACAGATGAAAAATTTCGTCCGTTGAAAAGAGTTTTTCCAGATCGATGACCATCACCAAATCATCCTCCCTCTGGCAAACCGCGAAAAAAAATTCCGACTCGCGCCCCTTGACGAATTCGGGAGGGGATTTGATCTCCTGGCGGGTATAACGGCGCACTTCCGACACCTCTTCGACGAGAATCCCGACAAAACGGTCGAAAACGGCGCAGATAATGACTCGGGAGCGCCGATCGACCGGGAGTGCCGGCAAACCGAAACGCTTGCCCAGGTCGATGACCGGCAAAACCGTCCCGCGCAGATTGATCATGCCCTCGACAAAGACCGGCGCCCTGGGTACGGCGGTCAGCTTCTGGGGGCGGATGATCTCCTTGATGCGCATGATATCGATGGCGTACATCTCCGTCCCCAGTCGGAAACAGGCCAACTGGATCTCCTGGCGCAGCCGCCGTTCCTGGGGATCGTGACGGGTCAGGGCGGAAAGACTCATTTGGCCAGGAACCTCTGGATGGTTTCAATGACCATGGCCGACTTGAAAGGCTTGGTGATATACCAGTCGGCACCGACCTTCTCGCCGCGCACCATATCCTCGCGGCTCTTCTTGGCGGTGAGCATGATCACCGGAATGTGACGGGTGGCCGGATCGCTCTTGAGTTGCCGGCAGACCTCGAACCCGTCGATTTCCGGGAGCATGATGTCCAGCAAAACCAGATCCGGCTTGTCCTCGGCGACCGCCTCCAGCGCGGCCCGCCCGTTGGGCACCCCTTTCACCTCGAAGCCCTTGGAAATCAGCAAGATGCTCTCCAGTTTCAAGAGGCTTTCCTCGTCTTCGACGATCAGGATCTTTTTCTTATTCACCCGGTGACTCCTTTCCCCATGAATCAGACCAATTCCGGATTCAACACATTGTGTAATTGTAAAAGAATGAGCATCCGCCCCTGAAAGCGGCCGATACCGGCGACGAAATCCCGGTCGAGCCCGGAAAGCATGGCCGGAGGCACTTCAATTTTGCGTTCGTTGAGGCGCACCACCTGGGCGATGCTGTCGACCAGCAGGCCGATCAGGCCGTCGCCGTAATGACAGACGATGATCCGGGACTGGGGACCGACTTCTATCTTGCCGAGATTGAGGCGCCGCGCCAGATCGTAAACCGGCACGACGATCCCGCGCAACGAAACGATCCCCAGGATAAAATCGGGAACTCGCGGAATATCGGTAATTTCCCGGGGCTTGATGATTTCGTTGACGGTTTCGATATCCATGGCATATTCCTCTCCCTGCAGCAAGAAGGTCAGCCATTGATGATCCTGCTCGGAGAAACCGAGCCTATCCGAACGCTCCTCGATGTTGCCGAGATCCCGAACCCGGTCGATCCGGTAAGGCGAGACGAACAACGCCTCGATGGCCGCGTCCGAACCCCTGCCGCCGCTATCGGATCCCCCCTCGTAAACGGCGGGAAGATGACCCTCGGCCGCCGGGTTGTGCGATTGCGCGGAGGCTTTTTCGTCTTTTTTGTCGCTCACGCCACCCTCCCCGTCGTTCAGGCAAAGAAAGCCGATTCACCCCGCAGGGTTTCGCTCATCAGGCCGCCGACATCCAGGACCAGGATGGTCTTCTGGTTGCCGAGATCGGCGGCGCCGGCAATGCCGCGAACAAAGGCCAGAGACTCGCCGAGGGACTTGATGACCACATCCTGCTGGCCGAGCAGTTCATCGACGACGATGCCGATTTTCTTTTCGGCGAAACCGACCACCGCCACGAAAAAACGCTCGCGACGGCCGGCACGGGTGTCGAGTTGGAAAACATCCCCCAGCCACAGCAGCGGCAGGGTACTTTCCCGCAATTCGATTACTTCCTTGCGCTCGATGGTACGGACCGCCGAGGCCTCGACCATCATCGTCTCCATCACGGAATTGATGGGAATCGCATAGGTTTTATCGCAGACCCGGATAATCAGCGCCTTGATGATCGCCAGGGTGATCGGCAGGGTGATCGCGATCGAGGTGCCGACACCGACTTCGCTCTCCATCTCGATCATGCCGGAAAGCAGAGCGATATTGTTCTTCACCACATCCATGCCGACCCCGCGCCCGGAGAGGTCACTCACCGTCTCCGCCGTGGAGAAGCCGGCCATGAACAGCAGATCGTAGACCTGTTCCCGGGAAAGCTTGGCCGTTTCCGGGATCAACCCCCGCTCCACGGCCTTGCGCCGAACCTTTTCGGGGTCGATGCCGCGGCCGTCGTCGCGCACTTCAATGACGACATGGTTCCCCTTTTGCGCGGCACTCAGACAGATCACGCCCTTTTCGGGCTTGCCCTGGGCGCGGCGATCCTCGGGGGATTCGATGCCGTGATCGATGGCGTTGCGGATGATATGCATGAGCGGATCGGAGAGATCCTCGACGATCAGCTTGTCCAATTCGGTGTCGGCTCCCTGGATTTCAAGGGCGATGCGCTTGCCGCGTTCATTGGCGACCTTGCGCACGATCCGGTTCATTTTATCGAAGAGCTGGGCTACCGGCACCATGCGGACATCCATGACGCCTTTCTGCAACTCTTCCAGCCGCCGCTCCAGGACACGGGTCGCTTTCTGCAATTCGCTCCCGAGCTCACTCCCTCCCTCGCCTTTGAGCTTTTCGCAGACCTGACCGATGGCGGCCTTGGCCAGCACCAACTCGCCGACCACGTTCATCAGCAAGTCGAGTTTGTCGATATCAACCCGCACCGTACGACTGATGGAGCGGGCGGAAGTCTCCGCCGCCGGAGCGTTCTCCGCGGCGGCCTCTTGATCGGAAGCGGTGGCGGGTCCGGAATCGGCGGCCATCTCGCGGGAAGGAGAAGGCGAGTCGAGAGGCGGAAGAAGATTTTCCACCCCCACCTCCGAGCCGATCAGGGAACTGAGTTCTCCTCCGGGGGTGTCGGTACCAAAAAGAAGCTGAAAGGCGATGCGGTCGGTCAGGTCCGCGGAGAGCGGCAGGGTACTGATGACCTCCCCCTGCTTCTTGAGGAGGTCGGTCAAGGCGGCCAGATCCTGATCGAAGCTGGCCAGATCGAAATCCGTTTTGATCTTGTAGAGATACCGGCGGTGCTTGAGGTTTTCCCGCAGGCGGTGCTCTTCGAACTCGGTGAGTACGGCGAGAATCCCCGGATCGATCCGATCCATCGCCGGCTCGGCTTCCGGGCTGTTTCCGCCAGCAAGAAACTGCTCGACCCGTTGTCGCATGGCCGTGACATCGAAGGTGAAATCGGGGTCTTCGCCCTTCCCTTCGACCAGGCGCGACAAGGTTTCGAATCCCTCCGTCAAGAGCTGAACCAGTCCATTACTCAGGGGCACCTTGCCCAGACGAAGATGGTCGAGGAGGTTTTCCAGGTGATGGGCCAGCGAGGAAATGTCGTCGAAACCGAACATTCCGGCCAGCCCCTTGAGGGAATGGGCACCACGAAAAATCCGGTTGAGCAGATCGGGATTGCAACTCCCCTGCGCCGCGCAATCGTCGAGAACGATCAGATCGTTGTTGAGATTTTCAATGATTTCCTCGGCTTCACCGAGAAAATCACCGATCGCCCGAGACG
>CALJLX010000008.1 GCA_937982495.1 uncultured Desulfuromonas sp. | reverse complement strand
GCGACCACCGAGATCTACACTCTTTCCCTACACGACGCTCTTCCGATCTCCGTGTAGACCCGCAGCACCCGGGGCTTCTTGCGGGCGTCGATGCCCCGCCGGACGATACGCCAATCGCGGATGTCGTCGGGAGCAAGACCGAGGATTTCGGCCGCCTTGCGGGGGAGCGAGTCCTCGTTTTCTTCCAGGTTCAGGGAGATTTCCCGCAGGCGCAGCGCCATTGATCTTACTCCAGGGGGAGTTGCACGTGGAAGGTCGTCCCCTGCCCCGGCGCGCTCTCCACCCAGATGCGCCCGCCGTAGGTCTTGACGATGCGCAGCACCACCGAGAGACCGCAACCGGTCCCCTTGGACTTGGTGGTGTAGAAGGGATCGAAGATATGATGAAGGTGCTCCTCGGGAATGCCGGCGCCGGTGTCGCTGATGGTCACATGAATGGCCTGGTCGTCATGGCGTAGGTCGAATCGGAGGGTGCCCCCCTGCTGCATCTCGTAGAGGGCGTTGGCGAGAATGTTGTTGAAGACCTGCTCCAGTTCCTTGCCGTCGGCCAGAACCGGCGGCGGCACCGTGGCGAAGGTTTTATTCAGGGTGACCCCATAGGCGCGGATCTGCTCGGAGAAACCCTCCAACACCCGGTCGATGATCTCCGGCAGAGACTGCATGTGCAGCTCAAACCGGGGGCGCTTGCTGGAGGCGAGAAGGTTGATAAGGATATCGTCGATGCGATCGACCTCCCTGAGGGCCTTGTCCACGTAGGAGACCTGCTCGCTCCCCAACTCCAGGCCGTTTTTCAGCAGCTGCATGAAAAGGCTGATGGTGTTGAGGGGGTTGCGGATTTCATGGGCCATGCCGGCGGAGAGATGGCCGAGGGCCACCAGCTTCTCCCCCTGAACGATCTCGGCGTGGGCCTGCTCCAGTTCCCGGCTCTTCTCCGCCACGCGCCGTTCCAGCTCGCGGTTCCACTCCTCGATCTCCCGCAGCAGGCGCTCCCGCTCCTGGCGCAGCTCCCGATTGTTCAGCTCGATTTTACGGATGCGCAGGACGGTTTCCAGCCGGTCGATGAGATCCTGGTTGTTAAAGGGCTTGAGAATATAGTCGGAAGCGCCGGCCTTCATCAGCTCGACGGCGATCTCCTCGCTCCCCTTGCCGGTGAACATGATGACATAAGTCTCGGGGAAACCTTCGCGGATCTTCCTCAGGGCGGTCAGTCCGTCCATGTAAGGCATCATGTAGTCGAGCAGAACCACCGCCGGCCGCTGCTCTTCGATCAGCGCCATGCCCGCCTCGCCGTTTTCGGCGGTCAGCACTTCGAACCCCCGGGCTCGCAAGATCATGGAGGTCAGTTCGAGAATGATCTTCTCGTCATCCACCACCAGGATACGTCGATTCTCGATTTCCACCGCTCACTCCTTCCTGGTCCGTTGAAAGAAAGTAGAATAGCCGCCACCCCTTTTTTTGACAAGGACAAACGCCCGGCGGGATGGTTCCCCCGCGAAACCGGCCGTAATCCGTAGCAATGTCCAGCGAAAATCGATTTCGAAAACGGCTTCGATCTTGCAGGGCACCAAGGAAGATGCTAACTTTCGCGGCTCACATTCAGGGTTTAGGCCTCCTCGCTTTGTTGACAGGTTTACAGTGTTTTACAATTTTTCAAAAAAAACTCTATATTTCCTCCTTATTGGCTTCTGTCTTGGCGTCGCCCCCCAGACCAGGGCCGAACTGAACCTGGGGATAACGGGGGGGCGGATGGCGGCGCTGGGCGGTGAAAACGCGGCGCGTACCTGGGCCCAAGAGTTGGGAAAAAACCTCGGTGAAGCCGTTTCCCTCCGGATCTTCCCCGACGACGACAGCCTGTTTCAATGGATGGAGCGCTACCGCGTCGTGGAGCTGGGACTGACTTCGGCGAAGACGGCCCAGGAGCAGCCAAACGGGCGCTTTTATACCATCAGCCGAGGCGTAAGCAGCGACGCGGTGCTGCTCATGCGACCGGATCTGTCGGCCACCCGCCAGGAGAGTCTGCGCCACCATGCCTGGTCGGCCCTGCCCGACCTGGAACATCGCCAGGCTGTCGACCTCGCCCGTCAGGGGCAGCTGGATGAAGCCTTACGGCAACTTACGACCTTGCGCGCCGCCCGCCCGGAAAATCGCTGGCTGGTTTTTGACACCCTGGTGGTGCTCTGCTGGGCCGGGAAAGATGCCGAAGCGGCGGATCTGGCGGGGGAAACTTCCCTCGACGAAGCCCCGGCCTATGTCCTGGAAGCGGTCGGCAAATCCCTGCGCAACCTCCGCCACTACGATGCCGCCATCGATCTTTACGCCCGGGCCCGCGCCCGCTTCCCGGAACGCACAGCGCTCGCTGTCGCGCAGGCGTATGCCCTGGCCGACGGGGGACGCACGGCCGAAGCCGCGATCCTGGCCAAAGACCTGCGCGGGTCCCATCCGCAAGCGGCGGAAGTGCTGGAAGCGGGCCTCTACGTCGCCCGCCGACAAGGCGATCTTCCCGCGCAACTCGATTGGAGCCAACGGCTGCTTGCGCTGACTCCCGATCACGTCGCGGCCCGGCAAGCCCGGGTTCAAGCCCTCGACGGCTTCGGCGCCGGCCATCTGGCCGTCGCTCTGGCCGAAACGAATCCGCCACAAACGGACCCCGCGGTCTTGTCGACCCTGCGCGCCAACCGCGCCGCCCATCAGGTCCGTTGGGGGACGGTCGAGCCGCCCAGCGAGGCCGAACGCTTCGCCGCCACCGACAAGGCGTTGGCCTTCCTCGACGAAAACCTCGCCGCCCTCGATCCCGCCGCCCCAACCGACGCCCCGCTGATCCGTCAGGGGCGCCTTGACCGGCTGGTCGCCCTGCGCGACCGGGTGCGCATGGCCGAGGCCGCGGCCGAATATGAAAGTCTGGTCGCCGACGGCGTGGAGATTCCCCCCTTCGCCCGGCAGGCCGCCGCCGACGCCTATCTCTATCTGCGGCAACCGGAACAGGCGCGGGATCTCTACCTGCGGGTTCTCGAAACAGAGCCCGGCAACTTCACCGCCCGGCACGCCCTTTTCTATGCCTACATCGAGTTGGAGGATTTCGACGCGGCGCTGTCGCTGATCGACCGCCTGGCCGAGCGGGAACCGCTCTGGATCCACCCGGGCGGCAGCCGCGTCCCCAGCCCCAACCGGCGCGGGCTCGATGCCGCGATCGCGGCGGCCCAGGCACGCCTTTTCGGGGACGCCCTCGAAGAGGCGCAAGAACGGATTGAGCCACTGCGGGATCGGGCCCCGCGCAACATCGATCTGGTCCGTCAGGCCGGGGATGTGGAAGCGGCCCGGGGCTGGCCGCGTCGGGCGCGGGAATCGTACCTGCGGGCAGAGCGCATCGAACAAGAAAATGTCGGCACCCGGATGAGCCTGGCCGACAGCCATATGGCGCTGCGGGAATTCGACCAGGCCGAGCCTCTCATCGCCGACCTCTATCGGCGCTTTCCGGAAAATCGCCAGGCCCAGCGCCTGATGCGCCGCTGGGAAATCCACCAGATGCGCGAGCTGCGCGCCGGCGCCGCCTATGCCGACAACAGCGGCGCCGAACCGGCGAGCAAGGAGTTGCGGCTGGACGCCACCCTCTTCTCCGCCCCTTTTCTCACCCACTACCGCGCTTTCGCCGGCTGGTCCTGGAGCCGCGCCGACTTTCCCGAAGGCGAGGGTATCTACCGCCGTTACGGTGCCGGTCTCGAATATCGCGACCGCGATCTCGAAGGCATTCTCGAAATCAGCGCCAATCAGGCCGATGGCGACGACCTGGGGCTGGCCCTGGCCGGACGCCGACATCTGGGCGATCACTGGTCCATCCCCTTCGCCGCCGAGCTCTTCAGCCGCGACACGCCCCTGCGCGCCCTGCGCAACGGCATCGACGCCGACGCATTGCGCCTGGGGGTCGATTATCTGCGGGACGAGTCGGGGCAATGGGGGTTCTCCGGGCAATGGCTGGACTTCAGCGACGGCAACCGCCGCCTCCAGTTCAGCGGCTATCGCCGCGAGCGCCTGCTCAGCCGTCCCCACTACAAGCTCGATGCCCGCCTCGACCTCGGGCTCGGTTCCAACAGCGAAAGCGACGGCCCTTATTTCAGCCCCGAGCGGGACTTTTCCGCCGAAATGACCCTCGACAACCGCTGGCTGCTCTATCGCCGCTACGACTTTTCCTTCGGCCATCGCCTCGCCCTTTCCGGTGGCGGCTACTGGCAGCGGGATTTCGGCGGGCATCCCGTCGCGTCACTCCTTTACGAACACAACTGGCAAGCCCACGACCGTCTGGGCCTCGATTACGGCGCCGTCTGGCGGCGGCGGGTCTACGACGGCGTGGGAGAAACCGGCCTGGAATATTTCCTGCGCCTGGGATGGAGGTTCTAGCCATGGCTCGAATCTGGATGATCTTCCGGCTGGCGATCTTTTTCTTCGCCGCCCCGGTCGGGGCCGAGGCCTATACCGTGCTCTGTTATCACGACGTGCAAGAGGTCGCCAACGACCCCGACGGCATGACCGTTTCCACCGCCAACCTGACCGCCCAGTTCGCCTGGCTGCGGGAAAACGGTTACAAAGTCGTCGGCATCGACGACCTGCTGGCGGCCCGGGAGGGCAAGCGTCCGTTGCCGAAAAAAGCGGTCTTGCTCAGCTTCGACGACGGCTACGCGAGCTTTTACCGCACCGTCTTCCCCCTACTCAAGGCCTTCGACTACCCGGCCGTGCTCGCTCTGGTCGGGCGCTGGATCGAAACACCGGCCGGGCAAACGGTGCCTTACGGCGATCAACAGGTGCCGCGTGAGCATTTCATGAGTTGGGATCAGATTCGCGAGGTCGCCGATTCGAAGTTGGTGGAGATCGCCTCCCACAGCTACGATCTGCATCACGGCGAACCGGCCAATCCCCAAGGAAACACCCAGCCGGCCATGACCAGCCGCCGCTACGACCCGACGAGCGGCCGTTACGAAACGGACGAGGCCTACCGGCACCGACTGGCGGAGGACTTCGCCCGCAACACCGATCTTCTCCAGGAACGTCTCGGCCGCCGCCCCCGGGTCATGGTCTGGCCCTACGGCGAATACAACGGCCTCGCCCGGGAACTGGCCGCAAAACAGGGGATGGAAATCACCCTGACCCTAGAGAGCGGCGTCAACCAGCCGGACAATCTCGCCAACGTGCGCCGCGATCTGATCCTTTACGATCCCGGTCTGGCCGATTTCGTTTGGAATCTGCGTCACCCGACCGATACCAACCCGCCGCAGCGGGTGGTTCATGCCGATCTCGACTACGTCTTCGATCCCGATCCCGCTCAGCAGGAAAAAAATCTCGGCCGGCTGCTCGAACGGGTCAAGACCTTGGGCGTGAGTACCGTCTATCTGCAAGCCTTCGCCGACCCCAACGGGGACGGTGTCGCCGACGCCCTCTATTTTCCCAACCGCCATCTGCCGCTGCGCGCCGATCTCTTCAATCGCGCCGCCTGGCAGCTGCGCACCCGCGCCGGAGTCCGGGTCTATGCCTGGATGCCCCTGCTCGCCTTCGCCGTCGGCGAGGACAAGGATCAGGTCCTCGCCTGGCGCGCGGAGGGAAGACCCGCGCCCGATCCCGGCCACTATCGCCGCCTCTCCCCTTTTTCCACCCAGGCGCGGCGGCTCATCGGGGAAATCTACGAAGATCTGGCCAAGCATGCCCCCTTCGCCGGGGTACTCTTTCATGACGACGCCTTCCTTTCCGATTTCGAGGATGCCCACCCCGAGGCCCTGGCCGCCTACCAAAAGGCCGGGTTGCCGGGGGATATCGGACGCTTGCGCGACGACACCGAACTTTTCGGACGCTGGACCGGCTTCAAGGCCGAGGCGCTCCATCAGCTGACCGGGGAACTCGCCGGCAAACTGCGCTACTGGCGTCCGGGGCTGAAGACCGCCCGCAACCTCTACCCCCGAACGGTGCTGGAACCGGCCAGCGTCAACTGGTTCGCCCAGAGTCTGCCGCGCTTTCTCGAGCACTATGATTTTACGGCGGTCATGGCCATGCCCTACATGGAGGAAGCCAAGGACCCCGAGGCCTGGCTCGCCACCCTGGCAGCGAAGATCGAAGAACACCCCGGCGCCCTGGAAAAGGTCGTCTTCGAACTGCAAAGCGTCGACTGGCGCCACGACAACGCGCCGATTCCCGCCGAAACCCTGGCCCGCTGGATGCGCCTGCTGGAGCGCTGGGGCGCGCGCCATTACGGCTACTATCCCGACGACTTTCCCGGCGAGCGCCCGGAAATCAAGACGCTGATGCCGGTCATGTCCCTGCGCACCTTTCCCTACCTGCCATGATATTTATTCTCGATTATCTCGAACATATTCGCGGGTTTCTTTTCGCCTTTCTGCTCTTCTACCCGCTCTTCATGGCCTATCTGTGGATGATCGGCGCCATCTACTACTACTGGCGCCGGGAGCGGGGACGCCCCGACCACACCCAGGAACCGCCCCTCCCCCGCTATCCCGGGGTATCCCTCGTCGTCCCCTGCCACAACGAAGGGGATAACGTCCACGAAACCATCGCCGCGCTGCTGGCCCAGACCTATCCCCATTTCGAGATCATCGCCGTCAACGACGGCAGCCGCGACAATACCGGCGCCCTCCTCGACGAGCTGGCCGAAAAGCATCCCCAGCTGCGGGTGCTGCACTTCGCCCGCAATCAGGGCAAGGCCATGGGGCTGCGCATGGCGGCCCTGGTTTCCCCCCACGAATTTCTCGTCTGCATCGACGGCGACGCCCTGCTCGATCCCCACGCCACCAGCTGGATCATGAGCCATTTCGTCAGCGGCGCCCGGGTCGGAGCGGTCACCGGCAATCCCCGCATCCGCACCCGCTCGACCCTGCTCGGCAAATTGCAGGTCGGGGAGTTTTCCGCGATCATCGGCATGATCAAACGGGCGCAGCGCATCTACGGGCGCATCTTCACCGTCTCCGGCGTGGTTTCCGGTTTCCGCAAGACCGCCCTGCACCAGGTCGGCTACTGGAGCCTGGACATGGTCACGGAGGATATCGACATCAGCTGGAAGATGCAGCTCAACCATTGGGACATCCGCTACGAGCCCAATGCCCTCTGCTGGATTCTCATGCCCGAGACCCTGCGCGGCCTATGGAAACAGCGCCTGCGCTGGGCGCAAGGGGGCTACGAGGTGCTGCTGCGCAATACCCTCGGGCTCTTCAGCTGGAAACGCCGGCGCATGTGGCCGGTCTATCTTGAATTCACCACCAGTGTCGTCTGGAGCTACAGCATGCTCGGAGTGGCGGTTCTCTGGAGCCTCGGCTTCTTTTTTCCGCTCCCCGACTATCTGGAAATCCCCTCCATGATCCCCGAATGGCCCGGGGTCATCCTCGGCCTGACCTGTCTCTTGCAGTTCGCCGTCAGCCTGCGCATCGACTCGCGCTATGAAAAGGGGCTGAGCCGTTATTACTACTGGATGATCTGGTATCCCCTGGCCTTCTGGCTGATCAGCCTGCTCACCTCCATCGTCGGCCTGCCCAAGGCGCTCTTCAAAAAACGCGGGCGGCGGGCCACCTGGGTCAGCCCCGACCGAGGCGTGACTCAAGGCGGCGCGGGAGGTTCCCGATGAAGCCGCCGATCATCAAAAATCCCAAGGGCGCCAGCCGCTTTCAGCGCTACAGCCAGCGCCTGCTGACCGGCGCCTTCTGGGTCGGCTTCGCCATGCTCTTGCGCCCCCTGCTGACCCTTTTCGCCTGGTACACCGGCGCCCATCTCTTCAACCGGGCGATGTTCGAACGGGACGGCTGGCTCAGCATCCTGAAGGTTCCCTTCATTTATCCCCTGGTGGTTGTCGCCATCGGCGGCGTGCTCATCGGTTGGGCGATCTACAACCAGCTGCGCTTTCAGAACAACGAACGCCGCACCCGCCACCCCGAGCCCCTGACCTCCGTGCAGCTTGCGCACTTTTTCCAGGTGGATGAAGAACAGGTGCGCCATTGGCAGAACCGGCGCCGTATCGTCATGATCCACGACGACCGGGGTAATCCCCGGGAAGTCGAAAGTGAGTGAGGAGATAGGGAGGTAGGGAGATAGGCGACCAACCCCACTCCCCATAGAGCCAATTTGAGCTTCCCGTCGCGAATGAATCGTGTTAATCTTCGCCGTCCGAAAAAGGGGGACGCCGGAGCGCGACGGCCCCCGATCCATTGGAAACCACGAACGAAGCGCGGAAGAGGGGTGTAAAGCCCCCGCTGCCCCGCAGCCGTGAGGGGAACGAACACCCGCCCATGCGCACGTCATGGGAAAAGCCACTGGGAAATCCCCGGGAAGGCGGGTCAGTAGGTCGCCCCGAGCCGGAATACCGCTTCGTTCGCAGGCCTCGGGGGAGGCACAGGTGTTCGATTCCCGCATAAAGGCGGCAACCATCCTCGCACCATCCGCTCTTCACCCGTCCTACGCCCGATTTGCCGGCACGGGATGTCTCCCCCGTTGATTTATCCAAGACCATACGGCTTCACCACAGAGGCTCGGAGATCGCAAAGAAATTCTCTCTTTACTCTGTGTTCTGTGGTCGACAACAGCCTTTTTTATGTTTCTTCACAACCTGATCTAACCACGGACGCAAGCGCGGAAGAGGGGTGCGATACCCCCGCTGCCCCGCAGCCGTGAGGGGAACGAACGCCCACCCATGCTTCTTATGTCATGGGAAGAGCCACTGGGAACACTCCCGGGAAGGCGGGTCAGTAGGTCGCCCCGAGCCGGAATACCGTTTGCGTCCGCTAACTTCGCGGGAGGTCCCTCATGTTCAAACGCATCATCTGTCTGTCCCTGTCCCTGTTCCTCTTGCCCACGGTCCCGACCCGGGCCGAGGTCGCCACCCTGCCGGGGATCGTCGTCACCGCCTCCCCCTGGGCGGAGCCGGAAGAAACCGTGACCCAGGATCTGCACGTCATCACCCGGGAAGAGATCGAGGCCAAGGGCGCGGCCTTCGTCACCGACCTGCTCCGGGGCCGGCCCGGTCTGCATCTGGCGCAAAGCGGCGGCACCGGCAAGAACACCTCGATCTTTCTGCGCGGCGGCTCCAGCGCGCAGGTGCTGGTCCTCATCGACGGGGTCAAGATCAACAGCCCCAGCACCGGCTCGGTCGATATCTCCGGTATCGCCGCGAGCGACATCGAGCGCATCGAAATCATCAAGGGCCCGCAAAGCACCCTGTACGGCTCGGAAGCCATGGCCGGGGTGATCAACATCATCACCCGCCAGGGCGCGGACCAGCAGGACAAAGTAAGCCTGACCACGGAAGCCGGTTCCTACCGCACGGTGAAAAACACCGCCACCTTCGCCGATGCCACCGACCTCTGGAACTACCGCCTGACCGCCGACCGTTTCGACAGCGACGGCATTTCCGTAGCCAAGAGCGGTTCGGAACGGGACGGCTACCAGAAGAGCGCCGTCTCCTCCCGCATCCGCCTCACCCCGACGGAGCAGGCCGAACTGGGGCTCAACCTGCGCTACAGCCGGGACCGCTCGGAACTCGACGACTTTCTCTACGGCGTCGGGCCGGTGGATGACCGCCACTACCTGCAGAAGCGGGACAATTACCTGCTCTCCGTCGACGGTAAAATCAATCCGACCGAGCATTACGAGCAGAGCCTGACCCTCTCCCTGGCCGGGGAGCGCTACCGCGCCAAGGATGCCGATACCCTCTGGAACAATGCCGAGATCGACAGCGACACCCGCATCGCCGACTGGCGGCACACCTTCGACTTCGCTCCCGCCACGGTGACGGCGGGCTTTAACTTTCGCCGGGAAGCGGCCGATATTGAAGAGAGTTTCGACGAGTCCACGGACAACCGCGCCGCTTATCTGAACGGCAAGTTGCGCTTTTTCGACGACAGTTTGATTCTCGACGGCGGCATCCGCCATGACAACCACGAAACCTTCGGCGATCACACCACCTACCGGGCCGGAGCCCTCTACCGGCTGAAGCCCTGGGGCACCCGCTTCAAAGGCAACTACGGCACCGGCTTCCGCGCCCCCAGCCTCAACGAGCTTTACTGGCCTTTCTACGGCAACGCAAACCTGGAACCGGAAAAAAGCCGCTCCTTCGACGCCGGGATCGAACAGGATTTTTTGGACGGACGTCTGGTTCTCGGCGCCGGCTGGTTCCGCCAGCGCTACCACAACCTGATCCAGACCAACTTCGCCACCTTCACCGCCGACAACATCGGTCGTGCCCGCAGCGAAGGCTGGGAATTCGAAGCGACCCTCACCCCTACGAACAAACTGACCCTGAACGCCGTCTTCACCACCATGGATACGGTCGATCTGGAAACGGAAAAGCGGCTGTCCCTGCGCCCGAAGAAGACCGCCAACGCCTCGGCCGAATACCGCATCGCCGCCTTTCTGCTCAGCGCCGACTACCGTTACGTCGGCGAGCGTATCGATGTTTCCGCCGATCGGCGCCTGCCCTCCTATTCCCTGGTCGACCTGCGCCTCTCCTACGATTTGAACCCGAAAGTCACGCTCTCTACCCGGGTGAACAATATGCTCGACACGGATTACGAGGAAGTGGCCGGTTACGAAACCCCCGACGCCGCCTGCTACGCGGGCACCCGCGCGACCTTTTAGTGATGCCGCAACCCCTCCTCCTCATTCCCGTCCTCGCCCTGCTCCTTCTGGGG
>CALJLX010000007.1 GCA_937982495.1 uncultured Desulfuromonas sp. | reverse complement strand
CGGAACCGGCCCCGAGGACGACCAGGTTGTAATCGAAACTTTTCGGCTTCGGGTAATAGTTAAGTTTCTCGCGTGGTTGCATGATATGGACTCCCTTGCGGGGCACAGGCGGGAAGACTCACCGTGGAGCGAAGGATAGCAGCAACCCCGGGGAAACATCCTGTTGATCTGTCCGAGTTGAGTGGCGCGTTGATATAACCGGCCGATCCGGTCGGCATGGCGGTTTGGCTGCCCCAGGGTGCTTCAGTCGTTTTCGGGCTTTATCGGGGGCAGCAGCTTCCCCCTTGTCCCGGGGCACAGTCGCACTTGCCCTTGCCGAACAATTGCGCCGTCGCGAGAAGTCCGGCTTTGACGATCAGGTCCGCCGGGACGACTTCCAGGATTTCATCCTCGAACTCCAGGGTTCGACAGTCGTTCGGGCCGCAAACGTCGCAGCATTGACTCTGGCCGCTTCGTGCTCCGAGCCATTCTTCCAGCGGCCGGTCGTTGATGCGGATGCTGTTGGATTGCAGGGTGTCCTGCTTGAACTTGGAGACGGAAAGTTCTCCCTTTTCCAAAAGAACTTCGATCCCCAGGGGGGTAAGGGACTGGCGGAGGGTCGCGACCGCCCGGTCGAGTTCGGCTTCCGTCGAGCCGCAGCGTGGACAGGTTTGCCCTTCGGACAGAAGTCTCTGCCAGTGGATGGAGAGGGTCATCATGCGCGTGCCTTTCGCTTCGGGAAGTTGTTCAGGGGCTTTGTGTCAGCAGCATTTCGCTCTGCAAGCACAGGGTTCTTGCTGGGATTCGCCGAATGAGACCTCATGTCCCGCTTGCTTGAGCAGCGCGGCCAGTTGGTCGTTGGCGGGGTAACGGCCTTTTTCGATGAGTTTCCCATCGACAAAGGACAGGGGAAAGCACTGCATGCCGTCATTTTTCAGCAATTCCCCAACGGCGGGGTTGCTCACAAAGGCCTGGGGATTGGTGGTCAGGCTGAAGCGTTCCACCTGAACCTCCGGCGCCTGTTTCCGGATCTGGCGCAGCGTTTCCTGAATTCTGATGAGTTCGGGGTCGACGGATGGGCCACAGACGCCCGTGGGGCAACACATGGCGGGGTCGTAGATTTCGATTTTCATGGAGAACTCCTTAGCTGAGTTGGTTGTTATGCGAAATTACCCTGTGCCAATGGCTCGGCTTGCCAGGGTTCCAGCCAGGTCGACTTGGCCTGCCGGACGACTTCATCGATATAACGGAATTCCCGCAGCCGGCGTTGCTTCAGGATCGGGTTGCGAACCTCCAGAGGGGCAAGGCTTTGGTTGACGATCCAGCCAGCCGGCTCGATTCCGGCTCGACGCAGGTCGATCTGCAGGGCGAGCGCTTCATGAACCGGGGTGGCTTCCGCCAGGGTTACCAGAAAGACGCGGGTGAAGGCCGGATCGCGCAGTCGCGGCAGAAGTTGCCGCACTGCTTCCGGGATCTCGTTCATGGAGCGGGAAACCTCGCGGTGGTAGGATTCGGCGGCATCCAGCAGCAACAGCGTGTGTCCGGTCGGCGCCGTGTCGATGACGACGAAACCCTCGGCGCCTTCGGCAACGATCCGGGCAAAGGCACGGAAAACGGCGATTTCCTCGGTGCAGGGGGAACGCAGATCCTCTTCCAGCAGCGCCCGTGCTTCCTCATCCAGAGCCGCTCCGGCGGTTGCGAGAACTTCTTGACGATAGGCTTCGGTCTCCACTTCAGGATCGATTCGACTGACTTTCAGCCCCGTCGGAACCTGGCCGACGGCCTGTGCCACGTGGGCGGCTGGGTCGGTTGTCGTCAAATGAACCGATTTTCCCCGGCGTGCCAAAGCGGTGGCCAGGGTTACCGCCAACGTGGTTTTCCCGACTCCGCCTTTTCCCATGGTCATGACCACCCCGCCGGACCGGCTCGCCAGGTCATCGAGAAGGGCGCTGATGCGTGGCGGCAATTCCGCTTCTTGGCCCTCGGCGCCAGCGGGAAGGGCGGTTTCGGATTCGGGGGAGAGGAAGGCGCGCAAGGCCGTGACGCCGACCAGTTCGGACCCCCGCAACGGCAATTCCGTTCTGGAAAGTTGCGTCAACGTCGGTGGCATCGCCGCCAGGGCGTTTTGGGTCCGCGATTGAAAGGCCGCCGCGACGGGATCGGTCGAATCATCGGACCGAAAAATGCCGTTGACAACCAGTCGTTGATTTTCGACACCCAACTCACGCAGTTCGGAGGATGCGCGGGCCGCTTCCGCCAGCGGGGCGTCATCCGGGCGACTGACCACGACCACAAGGGTCTGTGTGCCGTCGGCCAAGGCCTGACGGGTACTTTCATAAAGCCGATGTTGGGCCTGAAGACCGGCCAAGGGCCCGAGGCACGAGGTTCCACCGCTGCCGGTATCGATAAAATCGCTCCACGCCGCCGGCAATGAGAGCAGGCGCAGGGTGTGACCGGTTGGGGCCGTGTCGAAGACGAGATGCTCGTAGTCATCGGAGGCGGTCGGATTGCCCATTAGGGCGGCGAATTCATTGAAAGCCGCGATTTCCACCGTGCAGGCGCCGGAGAATTGCTCCTCCATGCTGCGCAGCACGGCCTCCGGCAGGACGCCGCGATAGGGACCGACCATCTTTTCCCGGTAGGCGACGGCCGCCGCCTCGGGGTCGACATTCAAGGCGAAAAGGTTCGATACCTCGGGAACCGCCTTCGGCTCGGAACCGAGCGTCACCCCCAGAACTTCGTCAAGATTGGAAGCCGGATCGGTACTGATCAACAGCACACGCCGTCCACGATCCGCCAGGGCGATGGCCGTGGCCGTGGCCGTGGTGGTTTTTCCGACCCCCCCCTTGCCGGTGAAGAAAAGATTTTTTGGGGGATTGCCGAGAAAATTTGCTGTCATTGCTAATGCCCTTTCCGTTCCGGTTTCTGTGCCCCCGCAGGTGATTTACCGTTTGCTCTGGGTGAGCGTAACCGTGTCACGGGTTTTCTTTACCCATCTTTGCCATCATGCTCATCATCTGCGGGTCCATGCCGCATCCCTGCATCATCTCGCGGCAGTGGGGCATCATCTCGCTCATCATCCGCTGCGGGTCTTTTTTGAACAGTTCACACATCGACGGCATAATCCGCTTGAACAACATCAATTGCTCATCTTCTTTCAGTTGTTCAAAAGCGCTCACCAATTCCTCGACTTTCATGGCAACCTCCAAAATGGAAAACGATCTTTTTCAGGACGAAAGTCCCGGCTTCTTGCTGCCTTATCGACCGCTCGGAATCAGCAGCACCGGCGCGACCGAATCGCGCACGACGCCATGGCTGACGCTGCCGAGGAAAACCTTTCCGACGAAACCGCGGCCCTGAGTACCCATCACCGCCAGCTGCGCGTCGCGCTCCCGGATCAGGCGGGTGATTTCCTGAAAGGGGACGCCATAGCAAACTTCGGTCTCGACTTGAGGGGCCCCTTTCTTTATCAGGGCCTGTTTTAGATTTTCGAGACGACTCCGATCAATGGCGTTGAACTCCTCCAGCCGGTCCTTGAGGTGCTGCTCCAGCTTGGTCTGGTCCTGAACATGAACCAGGGTGACTTTCCGTGCTCCGCTCGCCACCAGTTGCTCGACATAGGTGAAGGCATGGTCGGCCATTTCCGAGAAATCGGTGGCGAACAGAACGTGGTCGCCGAAGCGGCAGCGGGCCACCGGTTCGCAGTTTTTATCCTCCCCCGGTTTCTTCTCGACCGGGATCACCAGAACCGGCTTTACCGTCTTGTTGAGCACCCCATAGGCGACCCCGCCGAGCAACTTCTCGCCGACCAGGGATTGACCTTGCGCCCCGATCACGATCAGCGAGTAATCTTCCTTGGCCGCGATCCGGGCGATCTCCCGTTTGGGGGCCCCGACCACGGTCCTTGCCTCAACATTGAAGCCCTGTTTTTGCAGGATCCCCTTTTGCTCATTCAGCATCTCCTCAAGGGGCTCGGTGTGGTACGACAGTGCCGTCGAGGCCGCATCGCTGAAACTCAGGCATTGCAGCAGCAGGCAATGCCGCGCGCCGTAGGCTTTCAATCCGTCGAGGCAGCTCACGACGGCAAAAGACGCCGCGGAGAGGTCGGTTGCTACGATAAAACGCTCGAACATGCTCATCTCCTTTGTTGACTGCGTCTGTTTAGGCCGCTTTGGCAGGGAACCAGGCTGTCGTCCGGTTGGCGATCTTGACGAGGAAGAGCATCACCGGCACCTCGACCAGAACCCCGACGATGGTGGCCAGCACCGCCGGCGAAGAGGCGCCAAACAGGGTGATGGCCACGGCCACCGATAGTTCGAAAAAGTTGGAGGCGCCGATCATCCCCGCCGGCGCGGCGATGTCATGAGGTAGTTTGAGTTTTTTACAGGTCAGATAGGCGATGAAAAAAATGAGAAAGGTCTGAATGATCAGGGGGATGGCAATCAGGGCGATATGCAGGGGGTTGCCGAGAATCACTTCCCCTTGGAAGGAAAAAATGAGAACCAGGGTCAGCAGCAGGCCGCCGATGGTGACGTTGTTGAATTTGGGGATGAAGGTTTTGTTGAAATAGTCCTCGCCGTGTTTTTTGATGACCAGATTGCGCGTCGTGATCCCCCCGGCCAGCGGAATCACCACAAACAGAAAGACGGACAAGAACAGCGTATTCCAGGGAATGGTGATCCCCCCAACCCCCAGCAGCAGCGCCACGATCGGCGTAAAAGCCACGAGGATGATCAGGTCGTTGGTCGCCACCTGTACTACCGTGTAGGCGGGATTGCCGCGAGTCAGATGGCTCCAGACAAAGACCATTGCCGTACAGGGCGCCGCCCCGAGCAGCACGGCGCCGGCCAGATAATCCCGGGCCAGGTCCGGCGGAATGAGCGCTTTGAAAACGACATAGAAGAAAAACGCGGCAATAGATCGGAAGAGCACACGTCTGAACTCCAGTCACGAATCACCATCT
>CALJLX010000006.1 GCA_937982495.1 uncultured Desulfuromonas sp. | reverse complement strand
ACCACCGAGATCTACACTCTTTCCCTACACGACGCTCTTCCGATCTCATATCCACCGATCTTTTCGGAAATTTATGAATTTGTCATGAAAAAGTCCGGCGCCGAATGGCTCAGAGCCTTCAACGTCGGACTGTCGATACCTAATCCATTCATCATGCTTCCCCCAACTAATTAGTTAATTGTCATTAAATATTTGAGGAAAAATAATAGGCCAAAGACGCATTGTCAACAATTTTCTATTTTTTTAAAAAATCCCATTTATCCATGGCCCTATCGATTTTGCGCATCAGATGATCCGAGGGAACCGGTTCCTCGATACTGACGAATTCCATAGCAATCTGTTTGTTGTCGTGGGCTCGTAACATGCGGACATTTTACTAAATTTCATCGGCTCAATAAAAAAAGTCCCCGTCTTGTGGCGGGGACTTTGTCAGCAACCAGAGGGGGGCGATGATCGCCCCCCTTTTTACGTTGGCAAACCGCCGGTTTTCCGCTGAACTAATTGAACATCAGGTTGGGCAACCACAGGGAAATGGCCGGCACGTAGGTGATCAGGATCAGGTAAAGCAGCATGACCAGGATCCAGGGCGCGCAGGCCTTGGTGGTCTCGGTCAGCCCCAGGCGCGAAATCCCCGACGCCACGTAGAGGTTGAGCCCGACCGGCGGGGTGATCATGCCGATCTCCATGTTGACCGTCATCAGCACCCCGAGATGAATCGGGTCGATGCCGAGCTGCATGGCCATGGGAAACAGCAGCGGCGCGGTGATCAGCAGGATCGACGAAGGTTCCATGAAGTTGCCGGCGGCCAAAAGCAGCAGGTTGACCATAACCAGGAAGCCCACCGGCCCCAGGCCCAGGTCGGTGATCCACGAGGTCAGCTCCTGGGGGATCTGCTCGGAGGTGAGCAGAAAGGAGAAGAGCACGGCGTTGGTGATGATGTAGAGGATCATCGCCGACATGTTGGCCGAGGCCAGCAGGGTCTTGGGCACATCCTTGAGCCGCATGTCCTTGTAGACGAAGACCGCGACCACGAAGGCGTAGACCGCGCTCATCGCCGCCGCTTCGGTGGCGGTGAACACCCCGCTGTAGATCCCGCCGATGACCACCACGATCAGCAACAGCCCCCAGATGCACTCGCGGAAGGCTTTCAATCGGGCCGTCAGGCTCGCCTTGGGCAGGCAGGGATAGCCGCGCTTTTTGGCGACGAACCAGGTGACGAACATCAGCAACAGCCCCAGCAGCAGCCCCGGGACGATGCCGGCGATGAACAGTTGACCGATGGAGGAGTTGGTGGAGACGGCATAGATGACCATGACAATCGATGGCGGAATCAGAATCCCCAGGCCGCCGGCGGTGCCGATGACACCGACGCCGAACTTCATCGGATAGCCCTGCTTGACCATGGCCGGCAGCAGGATCGAGCCGATGGCCACCACCGTGGCCGGGCTCGAACCCGACACCGCTGCGAACAGGGCGCAGGCCAGCACCCCGCCCAGGGCCAGCCCCCCCCGCCAGTGGCCGACCAGGGCGGTGGCGAAATTGATCATCCGCTTGGCCACCCCGCCGTGGGTGAGAAAATTCCCCGCCAGGATGAAGAAGGGGATAGCCATGATTTCGAACTTCTCGATGCCGGTGAAGAGCTTCATCGCCACCGCCTCGATGGGCACATCCGTCATGGTGAAGAGGTAGGTGAGCACGGTCAGGCCGAGGGAGATGGAGATCGGCATGCCGGTGAGCATGAGAATGGCCAGCAAGCCGAAGATGATGAGTGCACTCATTTCACACCTCCTGACTTGCTCACGGGATCGAACTTGTGTTCTTCATACTCTTCCAGTGCCTCGGTGGCGTCCATCGGCAACCCGTCTTCGAGGCCTTCGACATGGCCCGCGTCGTGATGCGGCAATTCGCCGGTGCGGGTAAAGTTCCAGGTCACCTGCAGAAAGCGGAAACACATGAGGTAGGAGCCGAGGGGAATCGCCGAATAGAAAATCCAGACCGGCCATTCCAGATCCGGAGAGACCGCCCCCTCGATGAGATCGGGCCAGTCGAAACCGAAGGCCGTCGCCACCGCGTAGCGCATCCCCACCTCCCAGACGAACTGGGTGCCCAGGGTACCGATGATGCCAGTGAACAGCGCCCCGCCCATCAGGCCGATCACCACGAATTTGGCACGGGCCTTGTCTTGCAGACTGTTGATGAAAACATCCACCCCGACGTGAATGCCGGTGCGCACCCCATAGGCGGCGCCGAACTTGGCCATCCAGATGAACATGTAAATACAAAGTTCCTGCGCCCAGCTGAAATTCAGGCCGAGCAGCCAGTCCTGTACTCCGGGAATGGGCCAGCCGCTGGCGTAGCGGTGCAGAACGGAAAGGAAGATGACCACCGTGGCCGCCCCGATCAGGGTCGCCACCAGCCACTCTTCCAGATGATCGAGAAATTTCATCATCGTCGAGCGTGCTCCACGGAAGGGGATTCGGAAAGCGAATCGGCGGAAAAAAACCGCCGCGCCTGAGCGCGGCGGCTGGAAAGAGAATACGTCGGGTTTATTTCTGGAAACCGGTGGCCTGATAGACCTCGGCGATCAGATCCTTGCCGACCCGGCTCGCCATTTCCTCATGCACCGGCACCAGCGCCTTTTTCCAGGCGGCGCGCTCTTCGGCGCTCAGTTCCAGAATCTCGCTTTTGCCCGAGGACTTGACGGAGGCGAGATCTTCCTCGTTCTTCTGCTTGGCGATATCGTTGGCGAACTTGGTGGCATCGGCCATGGCCCCCTCCAGGGTGGCGCGGATGTCGGCCGGGAGCCCGTCCCAGAACTTTTTGTTGACGATGACGGCGTAGCCGAGGTAGCCGTGATTGGTGGTGGCCACATACTTCTGCACCTCGTGCATCTTCTGGGTATAGAGGTTGGAAGGCGGATTCTCCGTACCATCGACAACACCGGTCTGCAGCGCCTGGTAGACCTCGGAGAAGGCCAGAACCTGGGGAATGGACTTGAGCTGACGCATCTGCGCATCGAGAATCTTCGAGGACTGGATGCGCACCTTAAGTCCCTTCATCTGTTCCGGGGTACGGATTTCCTTGTTGGCGCTCATGACCTTGAAACCGTTGTCCCAGTAGGCCAGTCCGAGGATGCCCTTGGGTTCGAGCTTGGCCAGCAGTTTCTTGCCCACCGGCCCTTCCGTGACCTGGTGCAAAGCCTCATAGCCGTCGAAAATGAACGGCAGGTCGAACAGTTCGAACTCCTTGACGCCCAAGGGGCCGAATTTGGCCAGATCGGAAGAGCGTCGTGTAGGGAAAGAGTGTAGATCTCGGTGG
>CALJLX010000005.1 GCA_937982495.1 uncultured Desulfuromonas sp. | reverse complement strand
AGATGGTGATTCGTGACTGGAGTTCAGACGTGTGCTCTTCCGATCTCTTGAACGGGGTGAACAAACGGACGATGGTAAAAGCGTTGAGCCGGGTTCGGAATGTTCTGGGCAGCAGCGACATTTTCGTAATTCTCTTCAATGTCAGGCAGTTACGCAAATTAACCACCCCTTTCGCGGCCGCGTGTCAAGCTAAAAATGTGGTAAGTTGTCGATTTTTATCGTTTTCTCGAAAGTTGTCGACCTGTGGCACACGCAGCAAAAACCTAACCGGACACTATTGAAAAAATGTATCTGCCCAGGCTGAATAATGGCGTTGACAATTTTAGAACAGCGTGTTATTTATTTAAACAAGGTTGTTTGTCATTAAATTGAATTTTAACGATGGTTCTTTTGTCTTCGGAAAAGGCGTGTATGGTAAGGCATTTTAATAAATGTCATTGGCATAACGGCTTTCTATTTCTCCGGGCGATGCGCGCCGGAGCGGCGACGCCCCTTGGTGTCGTCTTTTTACTTTTTTCACTGCTCACGAATTTCGCCTACATTTACGTTGAACAGTCTGCCGATCATTTTCCCAGGCGCTCCAACCTGGCGGAATACTACTCTTTCGACGGTGATCACGATCCGACGGCGGCGGCCAACGGGGAAAAACGGCTGTCTCCTGTCGGACAAGTGATAGCCGAGAAAAGCTTTGCCCCTGAGTTCGATATCAGAATTTCGTTTGCTCAGCTTAAAATAACTTCACCCGTTGTCGGCAGCAGCCGATTGTCCCGCTCCGATGTCTCTTCGACGACTCTGGTTTTTTCTTACCCCACTCCTTTCTCATCCCGTCCCCCCCCAAACACCTCCCTGTGGGGCTAAGTCCCCGGCCACTCCCGGTTTTCGGGATCCCTTTGTAGCCAAGCAAAATCTTAGCGGGTGACCGACGGCAATGCGTCGTCGAAGTCCCCATCGACGATTCTGGCGTGATTCCTTCGTTTCACCGCCGTTGTCGACGTGGCGAAATGTGCTTATCTCCGGCGTCCCCGGTGGTGTTTGTTTCTCGTGGCACATCGGGTCTGCCCAGGGGGGTCGATGAATATTCCCATGGCATCGCAGAAACCTGTATCTGCCGTGCAGCGCCCCAAGGAAATTAAGCGCGGCCGGCCGAAAAAGACGAAATCCGAGATCTCGACAGCGGCAGGGGCGGCTCGAAACAACGGTCATGAGATCCGCTCCGTCATCCATGCGCTTGATCTGCTTGAGGCCATCTGTGCCGACGAAGTCTTGGATTCCCATGACAAAATCGGCGAACTTCGCCTCACGAGATTGAGTCGGCAGCTCGGTTTGAGTAAGAGCGCCGTGTTTCGTCTGCTTGCTACCTTCGAGCGACGCGGCTATGTCGAACACTTATCGGATGCGGGGATTTACCGTATTGGAATGAATGCTTTTGAGGTCGGTCGCAGACTGTTGACCCGGATGCATCTTCTCCAGCTGTCTCGACCGATCATGGAAGAATTGGGCCGGCGCTGTAACGAGGCGGTTTATCTGGCGATCCGGCGTGGCAGCGAGTTCTTGTTCATGGACTTGGTCGAAAGTGCCCAACAGGTGAAGATTGTACCACTGGTCGGTAAACGCTTCCCTTTGGAGCGCGCCGCGCCCGGGCAGGTCATTCTTGCCTATTCGGAAGCTGTTGTTTCCCTTGAGTCCGAGTCGGCGGAGGGCTGGCGGGCGGACATTCGCCGTCAGGGTTTTTGTCACGAGCAGGGTGGCCTGGGAGAGATGGTCGGCTGCCTGGCGACACCGTTATTCGACGGGACCGGTGAAGTAGGCGGTGTGCTCTGTCTGGTCAGCCCGGCGTTTCGTCTTTCCGGAGTGCAAATCGAAGAATCTTTCTGGCCGCTGCTGAAAGAGGCCGGCGAGACAATTTCATTCAAACTTGGCTACATGAAACCGTACATGGGAGGGGGCCGCTTGTGAAGCGGAAGAGTATCAGGTTATCGGATAACAAGGAAAGGAGGTGGGAAGCCGGTCTGATGATGATCGAGAAATCTAATGTCATTAGAGGGAGTTTCTGCAACGGCAAGATGAAGTTATCTAGCTAAAAAATCGAAAGGATAGAAAATGGCCACCAAAAACTACAATTGGTCGGAACTCGCCAAGAATCCGAAATTTGTCGAATTACATCACCGCAAACAAAAATTCCTATTCGGCTGGTGGATCTTCTCCTCCGTTTATTATTTTCTACTCCCGATCGGCGCGGCCTACGCTCCGGGTTTGTTCAAGGCCAAGATGATCGGTGTCATCAACTTTGGTTACCTGTTCGCCCTGTCCCAATTCTTCGTTTCCTGGGGGATCGCCCACTACTATGCCCATGTGGCCAGATCGGAAGAGCGTCGTGTAGGGAAAGAGTGTAGATCTCGGTGGTC
>CALJLX010000004.1 GCA_937982495.1 uncultured Desulfuromonas sp. | reverse complement strand
CCCTGGGCTTCTGGCTCGCCGGCCTGCTCGGTATCGCCCCCGCCGGCGGCATCCTGCGCTTTGTCATCGCCATCGCGGGCGCCGCGCTGCTGATCTTCATCCTTGGCAAAGTCGGTTTTTTCAAAAAGAAATAGCCCCCCGCGCGCACGCATCGATGAACGCAACCGCCCGTGGTCGGAAATGGCCATGGGCGGTTGTCGTGGCGCAAGTGCCCCCATGTCGGTGACCTTCAGCATAACCGCCAAGGTTTTGCTGCCATGCCAATCCGCCGTTTCCTTTGCCCGGTTTGCCTTGTCAAGGCGCTTCGGGGTAGAGTACGGCGGAAATCATCTCTCATCTCTTCTCCCCTTGCTCCGGGTTGTCCGTCATGAATGCCGAAACACTGTGGGTTCTGGGCCTTCTCGCCCTTTGCATCGCCGCCTTCGTCGCCAACCGTCCGCGCATGGACGCGGTGGCGCTGCTCGCTCTCCTGGCCCTGGTTCTCAGCGGCATCCTCGATGCCAAGGAGGCGTTGGCCGGGTTCAGCGAGCCCAGCGTCATTCTCATCGCCGCTTTTTTCGTCATCGGCGAAAGCCTGGTGCGCACCGGCATCGCCTTGCGGGTCGGCGACTGGCTGGTCGATAAGGCGGGCAAGAGCGAAACCCGGGTGCTGGTGCTGTTGATGCTGGCGGTCGCCGCCCTCGGTTCGGTCATGAGTTCCACCGGCGTCGTCGCGATCTTCATCCCCGTGACCCTGAGCGTCGCCAGTCGTATCGGCGTGAGCCGAAGTCGCCTGATGATGCCCCTGTGCTTCGCCGGTCTCATCAGCGGCATGCTCACCCTGGTCGGCACGCCGCCCAACCTGATCGTCAATGCCGAACTCGGCCGCGCCGGGTACGCGGGCTTTGCCTTCTTCGATTTCACCCCGATGGGGCTGGTCGTGCTCCTCTGCGGCGTCGGTTACATGCTGGCGATGCGGCGCCGGATCGGCGGGCGCAAGGAAGGTGAGGGCGCACCCGAAAAGCGCCGCCGGTTGATGGATCTGGCGCGGGAATATCGGATTCTCGATCGCGTTCATCGCATGCGCATCGAGCCCGACTCGCCGCTGGTGGGACAAACGCTCGGCGAGGTGGAACTGCGCAAGCGCTACCAGGCCAACATCGTCTCCATCGAACGCCAGCGCCAGTTCCGCCGGGTCATGCTGCGGCCCTCCGCCAACCGCGAGCTGCTCGCCGGCGACATTCTCATCATCGATTTTACCTGCGCTCCCATCAGCATCGAGCAGTTCCGGGCCGAACTGGGCCTGAGCGAGAGCGGCTTTCGCGACGACCTGTCACGGGAGTTGGGGATGGCCGAACTGCTGCTTCCCCCCGAATCGATCCTCATCGGCAAGTCGGTGCTCGATCTGCAACTGCGCTCGCAACGGGGAATCACTGTCATGGGGATCCGGCGCAAGGGCGAGCCCCTGGGAGAAAATCTGCTGCGCGAAAAGCTGAAACTGGGGGATACGCTGCTCATTGCCGGCACCTGGAAGTCCATTCGCCTGTTGCGTTCCCAGAGCCACGATTTTTTACTGCTCAACCTGCCCGCCGAGTTCGACGAAGCCGCGCCGGCCCTGCGTCAGGCCCCTTTTGCCCTCATCGGTCTCGCCGCGACCATCGCTTTGATGATCAGCGGTCTGGTTCCCAACGTCATCGCCGCCCTTCTCGGCTGCATGCTGATGGGCGCCTTTCGCTGCATCGACATGGAGAGCGCCTATCGCTCCATCCACTGGCAAAGCCTCATATTGATTGTCGGGATGCTTCCCTTCGCCTTGGCCCTGCAGAAAACCGGGGGGATCGACTTTTTCGTGGCGGCCCTGCTCGACCTCGTCGGCGACGCCGGCCCCCGCATGGTCATGGCGGCACTCTTCCTGCTCACCGCCGTCATCGGCCTCTTCATCTCTAACACCGCCACCGCCGTGCTGATGGCCCCCATCGGCATCGGCACGGCCCTGGAACTCGGGGTCTCCCCCTACCCCTTTGCCATGACGGTGGCGCTGGCCGCTTCCGCCGCCTTCATGACGCCCATCTCTTCGCCGGTCAATACCCTGGTTCTTGGCCCGGGCAATTATCGTTTCATCGATTTTGTGCGTATCGGCGTCCCCTTCACCCTGATCGTGCTGCTGATCTGCGTCCTGCTGCTGCCGCTGCTCTTTCCGCTGTAACCTGGAGCAGTGGGTTCAGTGGTCCTTGCCGGCAAACGAGGACTTCCGACGGCGGTGAAGAAATCACGAAAACCCGCTTCTGTCACCTTGGTCTGCCTCAAAACCGAGCCGGCTCGCTATCGATCTGGAGGAAGAAAATAGCATTGCTCGCGGAGATATCAGAGGTTAGAATGACGTAAAGAGTAAATCAACTGACGGAGTCATTACGTCACTAGCGAGG
>CALJLX010000003.1 GCA_937982495.1 uncultured Desulfuromonas sp. | reverse complement strand
ACGTCCACCGGCCGGTCGAGTTTGCTCCATTGGCGGTTGATCTCCTCGGCCAGGGCGAGGCGGTCGAGGGAGTGGATCATCGCCACCTTGCCGCGCAGGTACTTGACCTTGTTGCTTTGCAGGGCGCCGATGAAATGCCATTCCACCGGGGCGCGCACCGCTTCGGCCTTGTCGACGAACTCCTGGACGTAGTTTTCGCCGAAGAGCCGCTGCCCGGCGGTGGCCGCTTCCTCGATCAGCATCGCCGGCTTGGTCTTGGAGACCGCCACCAACCGCACCTCGACGGGATCGCGGCCGACGCGAGCGCAGGCGGCGGCGATGCGGGCCTGAATCCCTTCGATGTTTTCACGGATGGACATGAGCGGGGCCTGTCGTTTATGTCGGATTTTCGAAAAGGCGCACGGCGCCGAGCCGTTCCAGGGTGGCGATCACCTCGCACAGGGGCAGGCCGACGACGTTGGTGTAGCTGCCGTCGATGGCTTCGACCATGAAGACGCCGATCCCCTGAATGGCGTAGGCGCCGGCCTTGTCCATCGGTTCGCCGGTGGCAATGTACCCCGCGATTTCCGCCGCTGTCAACGCTTTGAACCGGACCCGGGTGGCGACGACGTCGGCGGTGGTCATCCCCGTTTCCCGGTCATGGACGGCGTAGCCGGAAAGAACCCGGTGCTCCCGGCCGGAGAGGGAGCGCAGCATGGCTGCCGCTTCGGCTTCATCGGCCGGTTTGCCGAGAATACAGCCGTCGCGCAGGACGATGGTGTCGCTGCCGATGAACCAGCGGCCGGGGATGTCGGCGCGGCCGGCGACCTCCCCGGCCTTGTCGCGGGAGAGGCGCAGCACATGCTCTTCGGGGGATTCGCCGGGAAGTTCATCCTCGGGAATCTCGCTGGGGACGACGCGGAAAGGGATGCCGACGCGCTCAAGGAGTTCGCGGCGGCGGGGCGAGGCCGAAGCCAGAACGATATCAGGGGTCGTTTTCATGGCCGGGAGGATAGCGGAAAGGGCGAAAAAATGCCAGCTCGGCGAGGGGGATTCAACCGGTCTTCTTGGCCCGGGGGGGGATGATTTCAAAGCCGGCCAGGCGGTTGCGCCCCTTGCTCTTGGCCTGATAGAGGGCGATGTCGGCGGCGTTGACCAGGGTTTCGAATTTCTCGCCGTCGTCGGGGTAGCAGGCAACGCCGATGCTGGTGGTGAGACGTCCCGTGGGCAGGGCGGTTTCACCGGGGAAGATTTCCGTTTCGATCGTCCGGCGGATGCGTTCGGCGACGAAGAGGGCCTCTTCCTTGCCGGTGTTGGGCAGTAGCAGACAGAATTCCTCGCCGCCGTAGCGGGTGACGATGTCCATTTCGCGGGCCGATTTCTTGAGCAACAAAGCAACTTTTTTCAGGGCGTGGTCGCCGGCGATATGTCCGCACTGGTCGTTGTAGGCCTTGAAGTGATCGAGGTCGAGCATCATGATGGTGAAATGGTGCTTGAGCCGGGAGCAGCGGCTGAGTTCCTCCTGAAAACGGGCTTCGAGCATGCGCCGGTTATAGAGGCCGGTCAGGGGATCGCGGGCCGCCAACTCCTCCAGCTTGCGGGCGTTTTCATAAACGGCGACGCGCTCGATGAGCAGGGCGGAGTGGTCGATGAGCTGATGCAGGTTGGCCAGGTCGTCGTCGGTAAAGCTGGTTCCGGTCTCCTTGTCCGCCAGATTGAGGACGCCGACGATGCGGTCGTGAGCCTTGAGGGGGACGCAGATGAAGGACTTGGTCTGGAAACGGGGGCGGTTGGCGATGCCCACCCGGCTATCCTTCTCGATGTCGGTCACCAGCAGGTGCAGACCGCTTTTGGCGACCCGGCCGGCGATCCCTTCCCCCAGGCGCAGGGGGATGCTCGCGGCCACTTCGAGATTGATGCCCCGGGCCGCGACGATGCGCAGCCATTCCCCGGTTTCGTCGAGGAGCATGAGCGAGCCCCGCGCCGCCCCCAGCAGCTCGCAGCTCATCGCCACGATCCGTTGATAGAGCAGATCCCGGGTCTCCACCAGGGAAAGCTCGCCGAGCATGGCGAGCAGCCGCCGGGAAGAGGCCTGCCGCTGCTGGTGCAGCGCCGCGAGGCGTAGCCGGTGCAGCTTGGTCGCCGCCCGGCCGGTGAGCAGTTCGAGCAGCAGCAGATCCCGTCCCGGCAGGTCGGCGTCGAAGATAACGGCCAGGCCCAGGTCCAGCCCTTCGCTGCGCAGGGGGGCGCAAATCGCCCGGTCGCTGTCGATCTCGGGAAAGAATTCACCGACCTCCTGGCGCAACAACAGGGGTTTGCCGTCGGGATGGGCGCCGAGGAGCTCGCGCAATCTTCCGCAGGCGCAGTTCGTGGCGTGGGAGGCTTTGCCCAGATCCACCTTAAGGCTGAAATTTTCTCCTTCGGCGCTGAGAATGAGAACCCGGGAAAGATCGAAAAGGAGGATGAGGGTCTCGCCGAGCAGTTCGAGAACGGCGTCGCCGCTTTCGGCGCGATCAAGTTCGGTCGAGGCGCCGGCGACGCCGGCGAGGCGCTGGGTCAGTCCGCGCAGGGGTTGCGCCAGGGTCTGTTCATCCGCCAGGATGGTCAGCAAGGTCAGGGTTTTGCCGAGGATTTCCTCCATTTGCGCCCGTTTGATCTGCGGCCGCCGCAGTAGTTTTTCGAGCAGCGTGCCGCCGTCGTCGCTGGGGGCGTTGGAGAGTTTTTCCAAGAGGGCGAGTTCCGGCGCTTCGTCGCGGACGCCGCCGGCGAAGAGGCAGCAGTGCTGATTGCGGTCGTTGCGAAAGGGAATGGCGAAATAGAGCAGTCCGGCCGCGCAGGAAAAGAGGAGGGGGCGGTTGTCCCGGGTCGCCTCGCGAAAGGCGCCTTCAAAGATCGCCCGGCAGTCGGCGTCGCAGACCTCATTCTTTCCCAGGCTGCCGCAGAAGAAATGCTCCTGGTTGTGGTGGGGGAAGAGGATCTCCTGTTCGCAACTGATGGCCAGTTGCAAGGGGGCGAGGGCCGCGACCCGACGCAGGGTATCGAGCAGATCCGGGAGATGAACCCGGATATGCAGGGGGTGGGGGAGGTGGCTTCCCGTTATGCCGTGAATGTCTGACTGCACCGGCGTGTGTGCCTCTTGATCGATTTAAACGGAAAACGCTGAGCCACCGATTATTACCCGGCACAAATCGTCGCGGCGGAAGGGAAGGGCCGGAAGAATCCGATCAGGCGGGAGGATTTCCCCAGGGTGGCAGACCGGGGAAATCCATTATTTCATTAGATGATTAAAATCGGCTCTGATCCTAGCAGGAAAAAAAATCGAAAGCAACGATTTGCTCGTCCCTCGCGCGGAAATAATCCCGGCTTTCGCAGAATCACAATGTGACAACAAGTTTCTAAATATATGAATATCCGTAGAAAACCCCCTTGTCAATGCTGGCCTAGAGTTAATGCAAGGGCAGTGCCAACATCCTTTGTTCAGTCGTTGCAGCTAGTTGCGGGAAGTGCCTGGCCGGGGCGGCAGGCGGGTGTAAGTTTCTCCGACAGAAGCAATTCATCGACTTGTGGAGAAAAACCAAGTACCCGTGTTTGTTGAGAATGTCGGGCACCAGAGTTTTCGACAGGGGAGTTAGAGCCCGGCGTCGGGGAGCACTTGCCGCCGCCAGGGTTCCAGGTCCGTCAGCGCCCGTTCGGCCATGGCCAGGCGGCGGTCGGCCCGTTTCATTCGCTGTCCTTCCAGGGGGGGGAAGAGGCCGTAGTTGACGTTCATCGGCTGGAAGTTCTCCGGGGCGGAGTCGGCCAGGTGGCCGAGGAGGGCGCCCAGGGCGGTGGTCGCCGGCGGCAGGGGAAGTTCTTCCCCGCGCTGCCGGCGAAGGGCGAAGAGTCCGGCGAGAAAGCCCATGGCCGCCGATTCGACGTAGCCTTCGACGCCGCTGATCTGGCCGGCGAAGAAGAGGCGCGGATCGCTCTTGAGTTGCAGGGTCCGGCTCAGGCAGGTGGGGGCGTTGATGAAGGTGTTGCGGTGCAGGCTGCCGAGACGGGCGAAGCGCGCCTCTTCCAGGCCGGGGATGGCGCGGAAAATGCGCCGCTGCTCGGGGTAGGTGAGCTTGGTCTGGAAGCCGACCAGGTTGTAGAGGCTGGCGTGGCGGTCGTCCTGGCGCAGCTGGACCACGGCGAAGGGGACCTTGCCGGTGCGCGGGTCGGGGAGCCCCACCGGCTTCATCGGCCCGAAGGCGAGGGTCAGCTCGCCCCGTTCGGCCATCTCTTCGATGGGCATGCAGCCCTCGAAGTGCAACATCTTTTCAAAATCCCGGGCCGGCACCTTGTCGGCGGCCTTGAGGGCGGCGACGAAGGCGAAATATTGCTCCTGGCTCAAGGGGCAGTTGACGTAGTCGTCCCCGCCCTTGCCGTAGCGGGAGGCGCGCCAGGCCTTGGAAAAATCGATGGAGTCGGCCTCGACGATGGGGGCGATGGCGTCGTAGAAATAGAGGTGCTCGGCGCCGGTGAGGCGGGCGATCTCCGCCGAGAGTGCCTCCGAAGTGAGAGGCCCCGAGGCGACGATCGCCGTCCCTTCCGGGGGGATGGCGACGATTTCCTCGCGACGGAGCTCGATGAAGGGATGGGCGGCGATCTTTTCCGTGATATAGGCGGAGAAGCCTTCGCGATCCACGGCCAGGGCGCCGCCGGCGGGAACAGCGGTGGCGTCGGCGGCCTCCATGAACAGGGTGCGGCAGCGGCGTAACTCTTCCTTGAGGCAGCCGACGGCGTTGTTCATCCCCGCCCCGCGCAGGCTGTTGGAACAGACCAGTTCCGCCAGCCCTTGCGACTGGTGAGCGGGGGAGAAGCGCTTCGGCTTCATCTCGTAAAGGACGACCGACGCGCCCTGGTTGGCCGCCTGCCAGGCCGCTTCACAGCCGGCGAGGCCGGCGCCGATGATGACGATGGGTTCCACGGGAGGGTGTCTTTCCAGGGAGGGGCACGATGAGTCAGGGGAGTCCGGGGGATGACACACCCCGGACTCCCCTGACGGTGTTTTACTCTTCGGCCTTGGCTTTCTTCGCCGGCGCCTTTTGGGTCGCCGGTTTCTTGGCCGGGGCCGCCTTGTCGGCGCTCTTCTTCTCCGGCGGGATCAGTTCCAGTTTCCAGTCGCAGGTTTCCGTGGGGCACTTGCGGAACGTGCCGTAGCGTTTGGTGACCTTCTCGACAATGACCGGATGGCCGCATTTGGGGCAGGGCTCGTTCACCGGCTGATCCCAGAGGGCGTATTTGCACTGGGGATAGCGGCTGCAGGAATAGAAGATCTTGCCGTAGCGGCTCTTCTTTTCCATCAGTTCCCCGTCCTTGCACTCGGGGCAGGTGATGTCGAGGGATTTGGGTTTGACCAGCGGCTGGATGTTCTTGCAGCCGGGGTAGGCGCTACAGGCCAGGAATTTGCCGTAACGCCCCATTTTGATGAGCATCGGCGCGCCGCACTTGTCGCACTTCTCCTCGGAAATTTCCGGCTCGGGCTGTTCCTCGGCGGCCAAAGGCTCGGTGTAGCGGCATTCGGGGAAGCCGCTGCAGGCCAGGAAGCGGCCGCTGCGGCCGAGCTTGATGACCAGTGGCTGACCGCAGTCGGGACAGGTCCGGTCGGTCTTTTCGGTGGTCAGGTCTTCCTTGGTGACCTCCTTCTCCTTCTGCTTGAGCAGGGCGATGAAGGGCTCCCAGAAACCGCGGATGACCGGCCGCCAGGTTTCCTCTCCCCGGGAGATGGCGTCGAGATCCTCTTCGAGCTTGGCGGTGAAATCGTAATCGACATAGCGGGCGAAGTGGTTGACCAAAAGGTCGTTGACCACCATCCCCACATCCTCGGCGAAAAAGGCCCGTTTCTCCAGGCGCACGTACTTGCGCACCACCAGAGTGTTCATGATCGAAGCGTAGGTCGAGGGGCGGCCGATGCCGTATTCCTCCAGGGTCTTGACCAGGCTGGCCTCGGTGAAGCGGGGCGGCGCCTGGGTGAAGTGCTGCTCCGGCAAGAGCTCCTTACGCTTAACGTCCTCCCCTTCGGTCATGGCCGGCAGGGTGCCTTCCTGCTCCTCGTCGGGGCTGTCGGTCCCTTCGATGTAGAGCTTCATGAAACCGGGGAAACGGATGACCTGGCCGCTGGCGCGGAAGGTGAAGCGCTCTCCCGCCGCCAGGTCGACGGTGGTCGCTTCGAGCACGGCGGCGGCCATCTGCGAGGCGACGGTGCGGGTCCAGATGAGCTGGTAGAGGCGGAACTGGTCGGAGGAAAGGAAGGGCTTGAGCTTTTCCGGGGTGTTGGCGATGGTCGTGGGCCGGATCGCCTCATGGGCTTCCTGGGCGTTCTTCGCCTTGCTTTTGTAAACCCGCGGATGGTCGAGGGCGTATTCCTGGCCGAAGCGTTGGCTGATGACTTCGCGGGCCTCGTTGGTGGCGACCGTCGACAGGGCCACCGAGTCGGTACGCATGTAGGTGATCAGACCGACGGAACCCTGGCCGATGTCGATCCCCTCGTAAAGCTTTTGCGCCGTGGACATGGTCTTGCGCGCCGAGAAGCCGAGCTTGCGGCTCGCCTCCTGTTGCAGGGTGCTGGTGGTGAAGGGCGCCGCCGGGTTGCGTTTTTTCTCCTTGCGCACCAGCGAGGCGACCCGGAAATCCTCCCGGGCGATCGCCGTCACCAGTTGCCGGGCGGTCGCTTCGTCGCCGATTTCCAGTTTCTCCAGCTTCTTGCCGTCGACGGTGAAGAGTCGCGCCTTGAAATCCTGCCCGTTCGCGGCGCGCAGCAGGGCGTCGATGGTCCAGTATTCCTGGGGGATAAAGGCGGCGATCTCTTTTTCCCGCTCGCAGATCAGACGCAGAGCCACCGACTGTACCCGGCCGGCGGAGAGGCCGTAGCGGATCTTTTTCCACAAAAAAGGTGACAGATTGAAGCCGACCAGGTAGTCGAGGATCGAGCGGGCCTGCTGGGCGTCGACCAGATCCCGGGCGATATGCCGGGGTTCGCTCATCGCCTTGAGGATGGCGTCCTTGGTGATCTCGTGAAAGGTGACGCGCTTGACCGCCGGCTTGCTTCCCTGCTCGTCGATGCCGAGGGCTTCGAGCAGGTGCCAGGCGATGGCCTCTCCCTCGCGGTCAAGGTCGGTGGCGAGGATCAGTTCGTCGCTCCCCTGCGCTTCCTTTTTCAGCAGGTCGAGCTGTTTCTTGCTCTCCGGCAGGACATGATATTTGGGTTCGAAGTCATGGGCGACATCCACCGATCCCTGCTTGCTCGGCAGGGCGCGGACGTGACCGTAGGAGGCGAGGACCTTGAAGCCCTTGCCGAGAAACTTTTCGATGGTTTTCGCCTTGGCGGGAGACTCGACGATGACCAGTGATTTTGCCATGAATGCCTCGGTTTGGTTAAAAGCAAAAAGGCTGCGGGGGTCCGCAGCCTGGAAACAGTCTTTTTTCAGTGGAACATCCGTCCCCAGTCGTCCTCCATGAAACAATCGACTTCCCGGTGCCAGTCCCGGGTGTTTCGGGAAAAGAGGACGAGGGCCGAAAGCGCCTTTATCTCAGTGAGGGAAACATCGTCCTCGGCGATCTGCAGGGCGCGCTCGATGATCTCTTCCTCGGCTTCGTCATCAAGGATGCCCAGGGCGCGCAGGCGGATGAGAAAGCCCCGGGCTTCGGCGGACAGCCCCCAGGTTTCTTCCAGGGTGAAGACCCGGTGGGTGGGAAGGTGCAGCGGCGGGGTGTCGGACAAGGACGATTGCAGGTTGAGATCTTCCATCCAGCGAAAGGCGGCGTCGATTTCCGCGGCGTCGAAGCCCTCGGCCATCAATCCTTCGACAATGTCGCTTTCGGTGAGTTGCGTGCTGTCGGCCATGACGTACTGGGCGATGATGCTCACGATAGCCAGAACCCGCTCTCTCAAGATGTCTCCTG
>CALJLX010000002.1 GCA_937982495.1 uncultured Desulfuromonas sp. | reverse complement strand
GACGGTGCCGAGGGCGCTGGCGAACTCGAAGAGGCTGTCGCCCAGGGAATGGCCGAAGGCGGTCAGGGCGCAGGAGCCGAGGAGCCAGACAAAGAGAAAGAGCCCGACATATTCGGCCGCCTTGCGGATCTCGCTCTCGTCGAGAAAGCGCCGTCGACCGCCGATCCAGATCCCCTCCTCGCAGTGTTCCCGGGGGGAACGGAAGGCGGCCAGGGCTTCTTGGCGCAAACCCTTGAACAAGAGATAGATCCGGTGCAGCTTGATGCCGCCGGCGGTGGAATTGGCCCCGCCGCCGATGAGCATGAGCAGGATCAGCACCAGATAGCCGAAGTCTTCGCCGCCGCTGAAGGCAATGGTCTGGAAGCCGGTCGTGGAGAGGGCGGAGACGACCTGAAAGAGGAGAATCCGCAAATATTCGGGCAGGCCGGGATAGATCCGGAAGGCGCCAGCGAGGAAGAGGACCGCCGTCGCCAGGGGGAGCAGGAGCGCCGCCACCCTTACCTCGCCGTTGCCGAGGACGGCCCGCCAGTCCCCCCGCAGCAGGGTGTAGGCGGTAAGGAAATTGAGGGTGCCGAGACCCATCAGCAGCATCAGCACGGCCTCGACGGCCGGACTGTTCCAGTAGGCGATGGAGTCGGCCCGGGTGGAGAAGCCGCCGGTGGAGAGGGCGCAGAAGGCGTGATTGAGGGCATCGAACCAGTCCATGCCGGCCAGATACAGCGCCGGCACGCCGAAGAGCAGATAGCCGAAATAAAGACGTAGAACCAGCCGCGCCGACTGCCGCACCTGGGGGACAAGCTGTTCGCCGCGCCCTTCGGCGGTGCTCAGGCCGATTCCGGTCGGACCGGTCATGGCGCTGAGCATGAGAATCGCCAGCCCGGCGCCGCCGGCATACTGCATGAAGCTGCGCCAGAAGAGGAGCAGTGGCGAGGTTCGCGCGACATCCAGCACCGACAGGCCGGTGGTGGTCCAGCCACTGGTGGCCTCGAAAACGGCCCGGGTCCAGTCCTGCCCCGCCCAGGCGAAGGGGACGGCGCCGGCGGCAATCGCCGTCAGCCAGGCCAGCGCCACCAGCAGCGACCCTTCGGCCAGGGAGAGAAGATTATCCTCGGCAACGGTTGCGCAGGCGCGCAGAAGCGCGCCGAGCAGCAGCAGTCCCAGGCCGGGGAAGAGAAAGCCGCCTAGCAAGGGAACGTCCTCGGGGAAAACCAGCAACAGGGGGAGCGGCGCCAGCAGCAGCAGGCCGATGAGGGCGACGAGGTAGCCGAGATGGCCGCAGAGAAAGCGGTAGCGCGCGCGCAGATAGATCCGATAACGCTGGTCGGTCACGAAGGCTCCTCGCCGGTGAGCAGGCGCAGGGCCGCTTCCAGGCTCGCGGGGGCGGCGATGAGAATCAGCCGGTCACCGGGGCGCAACTGGGTTCCACCCTTGGGGATCAGCACCTTTTCCCCGCGAATGATGCCGCCGAGCAGGGTGTCCTCGGGCAAGACCAGCTTTTTCAGGGAAAGACCGACCGCCGGCGCATCCTCCCGCAGCAGTACCTCGGAAACGGAGACGGCGCCCTCCCCCACCGCCATCATCCGGGCGATTTCCTCGAATCCGGCCTGTTCCTCGATGATCAGGGAGAGAATCCCCGTCGCCGAGATCGCCGTCGTCACCTGCAATTGCCGGAAAACCTCTTCATTCTCGGGATCGTTGACCAGGGCGATGGTCCGTGGCACCCGGTACATGCGTCCAGCGATCTGGCAGATGGCGAGATTGTCCTCGTCGTTGGGCAACAGGGCAAGCACGGTGTGCGCCCGCCAGGCCCCCGCCTCGTACAGCACCCGGGGGTCGGTGGCATCCCCGGCCAATACGGACGCGCCGAAGCGCCGGGAGAGTTCCCGCGCCTCTTCCTCACTGGGGGCCACGACTCGCACATCCACCCCCCGGCGGAAAAATTGCCGCGCCAGGTAGTAGAGGATCTTGCCGCTGCCGGCGAGAATCACCTTCATGACCGGAGCCCCTCGCCGGCGAAGCGCCGCAGGAACTCCCCGGCGCTGAGGCTGGTGGGGCTGATGGTTTCCACCCCCAGGGTCCGATACATCTCTTCCCGGGCAGGATCGTAAACCCGCGCCAGCACCCGAGGCACCGCGAAGACCGTTTTCGCCACCTGGGCAACCATGAGATTGACCGTATCCTTCTCGGTGGTCGCCATGAGGCAATCAGCCTGCTCCAAGTTCGCCAGGCGCAGCACCCGCTGCTCTACCGCATCGCCGGTCACCCGGAAGCCGCTGAAACCGGCATCGAGCTGGGCGAAGGCGGCTTCAAGGCGATCAACGACCACCACCCTTGCCCCCTCCCGACTCAGTTCGCCAGCGAGCAACGCGCCCAGCCGACCGCAACCGACAATGACCACCGACGGAGAGCCTTCTTTTGTCATAGTGACTCCTTGTCTTCAGGAATTCCTCCTCTTGCACCGCAGCTTAGCTCATCTATAATACCATTCGGCATAAAGATTTCCGGGCGTGTCCCGCCCCTTCCCCGAGGAGAAATCATGCAACGGCTCAGTCTCTCCATCCTCTTCGCCGCCTCGGCGGTTATCGCCAGCTGCGATAAAGCGTCCGAAACAACTTCGGGAATCGACCTGGACCTTGGTAAAACCGTCTACACCCAGCGCTGCGGCAGCTGTCACGAGCGGGGAATGGCTGGGGCGCCCCGCACCGGCATGGCCGGTGAATGGACGACGGCCCTGGCGCGGGGGATCGACACCCTGATCGCCAACTCCATTG
>CALJLX010000001.1 GCA_937982495.1 uncultured Desulfuromonas sp. | reverse complement strand
TGAAACTCGGAAGATTGGGGAGAGGTGAAGATCATCGACCGTTCCGCGACCAGCAGCTGCTGAAGATCGCGATCCGCTTCGATAAGAAAACCGAGGCTGGGCAAGGCCACAGTCATGGTCCGGTCAAGACCCCCCTGGATATGGCGGGCGCTGTTGTAACCGAAAAATCCGGTTGCCGCCAGCAGCAACACCATCACCGAAAAGGCCGAAACGATTTTGCTCGAAACGTTCAGGTTCTGAAAAAAGTTCATTATTCAGCTCCGTTGATGTGAGTCGAATGGCGACCGTCAAGCGTCGTCGTTTGTGTTCGATATTTGCTTTTGCCGGCGATAGATTTCGCAGGTTTCAAAGTTTCCCCCGCAGCGCGCAAGCACTTGCGGAATCCGCAGGCTGGTCAGCTGGGCGCAGTGGCAGTCGGGCATGGGGTTGGCGACAAAGGGGCAGACGCCCCCCTTGGCGGGGGTGTGGGTGGGCTGTTCCTCCCGAGGCTGTGGGGAGCGATCCGCTTTGCTGGTCAAGGGATGAACCTTTCGCCGGTAAATGATGCATGCGTAGCGATTTCTATATCAACGGTTGTGCCAAGCCCGGAGGATTGTGAAGATGCTTTTGTTTCGGGGATTTATGGGCGTTTGCGCGGGCGAGGGAAGGGGCGTGGGAGAAAAAGGTTGTGTCATGACACGCTTGTGGGCGGCACGGATGTGTGTCATGACACATGGGGGTGGTGTAGGGGCGCGGCATGCTGTGCCCCTACGACGTGATGGCGGTTACGGAACCAGGGCGCACGTCGGTGCGCCCCTACGACGGGTCGAGAGACATCCCCAGTTCTTCGAGTTTGCGGTAGAGGGTGCGGCGGCTGATGTTGAGCAGTCGGGCGGCCTTGGCTTTGTTGCCGCCGGCCTGGGTCAGGGCGGTAGTGATGGCATTGACCAGGGTGTCGGGATCGGCGGGGGGCTTGCTTTTTTCGGCGGGGATCGCCTGCGCCGTCAGTTCGGGGGGGAGGTCCGCCACATCAATGAAGGAACCGTGGCAGAGGATGAAGGCATGTTCCATGGCATGTTCCAGCTCGCGCACGTTGCCGGGCCAGGGGTAGGTCATGAAGAGCCGTTCCACCGCCGGCGCGATGCCCCGCACCCGACGGTCAAACTTCTTGTTGAAGGCGGCGATAAAGTGACTGACAAGCAGGGGCAGGTCGGAGCGGCGGTCGCGCAGCGGCGGCATGATGACGTTGACGACCTTGAGGCGGAAGAAGAGATCCTCGCGGAACTCGCCGCGCCGGATCTTTTCCGTCAGGTTCTGGTGGGTGGCGGCGATGACCCGCACATCCACCGGAATCGGCCGCGAGTCGCCGACCCGTTCGATGGTCTTTTCCTGCAAGACCCGCAGCAGGCGCACTTGCATGCGCGGTGAGATGTCGCCGATTTCATCGAGAAAGATCGTTCCGCCCCGGGCCTTTTCGAAACGCCCCGGCGAGTCCTTGACCGCGCCGGTGAAGGCGCCTCGGACATGGCCGAACAGTTCGCTTTCGAGCAGATTTTCCGACAGGGCGGCGCAGTTGACCTTGATCAGCGGCCCCGCCTTGCGCGGACCCATATGATGCAGGGCCTCGGCGACAAGTTCCTTGCCGGTGCCGCTTTCGCCGGTGACCAGCACCGTGGTCGGCACCGGCGCCAGTTTTTCCAGCAGATCGTAAAGGGCCTGCATCGGGGGGCTGGAGCCGACCAGGCGGTGAAAGCGGCCGCGCTCGTCGAGACGGCATTCGAGCTGATGCAGGCGGGTTTCGTCGCGCACCACCATCACCGCCCCGATCCCCTCGCCGTCGGCCTGGCACAGGGGGGCGGTGTTCAGGGTGAAAATACGGGTCGGCCCCTCGCCGCAACGGCATTCGAAGCGGGGGATTTCCACATCGGTCTGCTCCTCCATGGCCCGGCGCAGGGCGTCGAGGCAAACGCCGCTGCAATCTTTGGCCTTTTCGGCGAACTCACGACCGAGATGCAGGGGGGAAAATTCGCACAGGCTCGTGGCGGCATCGTTGAACTGCACCACCCGCAGCTCGCGGTCGACGGTAACGATGGCGTCTTTCACGCCGCGAAAGACCGCTTCGATATGGGCTTGAATACGGCGTTTTTCGTCCTGGATGTCCTTGAAGCGCAGGGCCATGCGGGTGACGCGCAGCAGGGTCTGCTGGGTGACCGGCTTGGCGATGTAGTCGTAGGCGCCCAGGCGCAGGGCTTCCGTCGCCGTGTCCAGGGCCGGATAGCCGGTGACCAGCACCACCGGCACCGCTGGGTGATCGGCATGAAAGCGCCGCAGAAAGTCGACGCCGCTGGCACCGGCGAGGAAGATATCGGAGAAGACCAGGTCGAAGGATTCGCGCCCGGTCAGTTCCAGGGCTTCGTCGAGGCCGGCGGCGGTGACGACCTGGTGCCCTTCCTCGGCGAGAAAGGCGGAGAAGGTGAAGCGCAGGCTCTCTTCGTCGTCGATGACCAGAATGCGCGCGGCCATGCTCAGGCTCCCCCTTCGGCGGCGGGGAGCTCGACGACGACCGTCGTGTACTCTCCGGCAACGCTCTCCAGGGTCAATTGCCCCCCGTGATTTTCGATGATGCCGCAACTGATGCTGAGGCCCAGTCCGGTCCCCAGCCCCGGCGGTTTGGTGGTGAAGAAGGGGTTGCGCACCCGCTCCAGAATATCCGGGGGGATGCCGGTGCCGGTGTCCCGGAAGAGCATCCGCACCCATCTTTGCCCGTCGATTTCCAGGGGAGTCCCGGAAATGTCCAGGTGCTTGTCGGGATGCGTGCCCGGATATTTTTCGTTGAGGGCGTAGCGGGCGTTGCTGATGAGGTTGAGGAAGACCTGTTGCAGCTGGTATTTCAGGGCGCTCACCGGGGGCAGGTCGGCGGGCAGGTCGAGGCGCGGGGCGATGCCGTCCCGGCGCAGCTGGGCGCCGGCCAGGGCCAGGCAGTCGTGGAGGGTTTCCTCCAGCGGAATGGGCTGACGCTTTTCCTGCTGGGGGCGGGCGAAGCTGAGCAGGCCGCCGACGATGCTGGCGATGCGGTTGCTTTCGTGAACGATGCGCTGGGCGAGATCCTGGTTTTGGTTGTCGCTGAGGCGATTAATCAGCAGTTGGGCGTAATTGATGACGCCGTTGATGGGGTTGTTGATCTCGTGGGCGACCCCGGCGGCCAGCTCCCCCAGGGCCGCCAGCTGCGAGGCGCGGATGGCGTCGGCCTGGGTGCGCATTTTTTCGCCGATGTCCTGACCGAGCAGCAGCACTTGGCGGATCACCTCTTTTCCGTTGCGGATCGGCAGGGCGCGCAGACACCAGTGTTGACCGTCGCGGGGATGGTACTCGATTTCCAGGCTGTTGCCCGTAGCGAAACAGTCCTGAATGGGACAGGGAGTACAAGGGTTGGTGCGCCCTTTGAAAAGTTCGTGGCAGCGGGCTCCGGCCAGATCGGCGCGGCCGTGGCCGAAGGCCCGGATCGCCGCCGGATTGGCCCATTCGACCAGCAGATCCCACTTGAGCAACAGCAACGGTTCCGGCATCCCTTCGAAAACGGTGCGGAACTGATGGTAAAGGTTGCGGTAACGCTTTTCGCTGTCGTGCAGGGCGGCAACAACCAGCCGGTGTTCCCGCCGCAGCCGCCATTCCCGCAAGGCCCGCTCCAGGGTCTGGAGCATGCCGGCGAAGGCTTCCGGGGATTTGACGATATAGTCGAGGGCGCCGGCCTTCATGGCGGCCACCGCCAGCTGTTCATCGCCGTGGGCGGTCATCACCAGGATCGGCCACGGGCCATCCTCCGCCGGAACGGTCAATTCCTGGAGGGCCAGCCCATCGGGAAGGTTGAGGTCCATCAAGACGATATCCGGCACTTCGGTGGTAACGGCTTGCCGGTATTCGACCAGGTTTCCGGCAATCCGCGCGCGGCTGCCGACGCAGGCGCGCCGGATCGCTTCGGCGTGGGCCGGCTCGTCTTCGACGATGAGAATGTTGAGCGAGGGGCTAGTCGCCATAGGGATTGCGATTCCAGACCAGCCAGTAATAGCCGAGGGTTTCCATCAATTCGACGAACTTGGCGAAATCGACGGGCTTGACCAGATAGCTGTTGGCGTGGTTGTCGTAGGCCCGGGCCCTGTCCGTTTCCGCCGCCGAGGTGGTGAGCACCACCACGGGAATGCGCATCAGCTCGCTATCCCCTTTGACCGTGCGCAGCACTTCCAGTCCGTCGACCTTGGGCATGCGCAGATCGAGAAGAAACAGCCCCGGGCGCGGCGAGGTTTCCGGGTCGGCATAACGCCCCCGCCGATAGAGATAGTCGAGGGCTTCCTGCCCGTCGCTCACATGCACCAGGCGGTTGGCGATGCGGCTGTTTTCCAGGTTCCGCCGCACGATCTCGGCGTGGGCCGGGTCGTCCTCGGCCAGCAGAATCACAATCGGTTCACCATTCATCCGTTTTCCTCCCCTTGTCCATTGAATGCCGCCGGCAGGGTGAAGCGGAAGCGGCTGCCGAAGTCGCCGTCCGATTCCACCCAG